>NYZG01000321.1 GCA_002687025.1 Candidatus Poribacteria bacterium | reverse complement strand
TTCATAGCCCCGTGGCTAGTGTTGCGTTAGTCTGGTGGAAGTAATCGTGTATGCTCTGCGTGAGTTGGCGCACGGTGGGCGTGGTTTCGGGGGAGTAGATGGCACGCTTGCACTGCATCCAGCGGGGTTCGATAGGATTGAGCCAAGGACTCCGCGTGGGCAGGAAGAAGAGCATCAGCCGGGTCTCTCCCCGTCGCACCGCGTCACGATTGTAGGTCGATGCCCACCTTCGAAGACACTTGTGCCATGACGCGTTGTCCCAAATCACTAGAAGCCAACGCCGTCGACGGCGCGTCGCATCCCGAAGCAACCAGCGAAGGAACGTCCATGTCCTCTCGCCGTTGGGTTGCCCGTTCACGCACAACACGCGGGTATGACCCGAAGGCAGCGACGACGCGTCTGTGTTCGCCGGGTTCTTCACGTAGGTCGCTCCGAAGACGGCGACCGCCTTGGGACGGTCTCCCCGTGGCAGTTGGCGTTCCACAAGACGCTGAGGACCACCACGCTGGGAGTGCGAGCGGAGACGCGGCGCTTTCTCCCGAGAGAACCAACTCTCGTCTTGGTAGACCACATCCACATCGTCGCGGGAACCGAAGGTCGCGATCAGTTGATCGCGTCGCCCCTTTTTACCGCGTAGTCGGGATCTGGACTCACGATCCAGCGCTTCACCTGCTTCCACGTGTAACCCAGGCGAACCAACATCCTGCGCAGTCGCTCTGGACGCACGCGCTCGGGCAGCAGTCCTCGCTTCCACGCCACCTCCGCAAGAGTCGCCATGCTCCATACCGGGCGAGACACGTCATATGCTTGTGGCGACTGCCGCAGCATCTCCCGCAGATCCTCCAACGCCTCGGGAGTCATTCTCCTCTCCAGGGGTTCGGGACCTGGATGCTTCCGGGAGCGTATGCCGTCCAGACCCGAGGCGTTGAAGGCACGCAAGATGCGCCGCACGCTTTCGACGTGCAAACCCAATACAGCGGCGATGTCGGATGCCCGCGTATTCTGCGAGGAGGACGCGACGATCTGACAGTGCCGCGACCACGTGCCATCCGGGGAACGCAAGCCGCGTTCCACTTCGTCAGATTCCTGTGCGCTCAAGGCGCGAGCGTAGATTGCCATCCGCCGAGTATACAACCACGGACACAACGCAACATCAACCGCGAGCTACTGCACTATGAAGCAGGCTGTCCGCTGCTCCGCACGCAGGATCGAGGCCTGGAGCGCGGCATCTCTCAGAAGGGCGGGGTCATGTCTCGCACTACGCTCGGATCGTGCGCGCTGATCGCGTGCCTAACACTCGCGATGGGCGCGAGCGCGGCGGAATCACTCACTGACGGGTTCGACGGCGGATCGTTACGCGCGGGATGGGAATGGTGGCAGGAACCCGGCGACTGGGATGTCGGCGACACCGAGGCGGGATGGCTCACCATACAGGCCGACCTGAATCGGAACCTGTGGCAGGCCGACACGACAACGCGGCTGTTTCAGGCCGTGCCCGACGCGCCGTTCGATGTCGAGACGCATCTGGCGACGACGTTCGATGGGAACTCGATCGTCGGCGGGCTCGTCGCGATGAGCAAAGCAGACGACAACTGGGTGACCCTCAAGTTCTGGGGCCACGGGGACGGCACGGCGCAGTTGCAGTACCAGACGAAAGGCAACGAGAATGGCCCCGGGCTCGTGGGCGCGGCGCCGGGGTCCGCGTCGGCCGACGGCACGGCCGACGTGTACATGCGCCTGGCCAAGGACGGCGATAGCTACACGAGCTATTGGAAGCTCGCGGAAGGCGACGACTGGACCGTCGTGGGGCCGACCGAATTCGCGCTCACGCCGCCGATCGAGTTGAGCCTGTATGCCGGCGTCGACGGAGCCGCGGGCGAGATGCTGGCGCAGTTCGAGTACTTCCGCGACAACATCACACCGTTCGACGTGGAGCCGGCCGGGAAGCTTGCGACGACCTGGGGGCGCCTGAGGACGCGATAGCCGGGGAAGGGGCAGGTGGCGCCGCATGAAGAGGACGCGCGCCACCGACGCCTCTGCCGCCACGGTCATACGCCTTCGCGCCGTCGTTCTGGGGACGCTGGCGATCCCTCTGAACGCGTTCTGGATCACGCAGGTCGAGCTGAACCGCTGGTCGTTCCCCACCTACCTCGTCCCGTTCTACAACGCGATCTTCACGCTGGCGCTCATCGCCCTGTGCAACGCGGCGCTCACGCGATACGCCCCTGCGGAGCGCCTTCGCTCCGCGGAGCTGCTCGTCGTCTACCTGATGGCGTCGATCGCGTCGTCGCTCTGCTCGCACAACATGATGGAAGTGCTCGTTACGACCATCCCGCACGCGCATTACAACGCGTCGCCGCTCAACGAATGGGGAACGCGTGTATTGCCGTACCTTCCGTCGTGGCTGGTCGTCTCTGACCCGGACGCGCTGACGGGCTACTACCAGGGCGAATCGACGTTCTGGCGATGGCGCACGTTGCGCGCCTGGGCCCCCGCGATTGGGTGGTGGACGCTCTTCACTACGGCGCTGTTGAGCGTGATGCTGGCGTTGGCGCTGCTCCTCCGTCGTCAGTGGACGGAGCGCGAGAAGCTCACGTACCCCATCATCCAACTGCCGCTCGCGCTCGCCGGGGAGGAGGCCAGCGTGTGGCGCCAGCGGTCGCTCTGGGTAGGGTTCGGCATCACCGGCGCGGCCACGGTGTACAACGGGATCGCTACGCTTGTCCCGGCGGTACCGGCGCTTCCCCTCAAACGTGTCCTCGAGATACAGCCGCTGCTCCCGGAGCTCCCGTGGAACGCCATTCGATGGACGCCCGTGACGGTGCACCCGCACCTGATCGGCCTCGGGTTCCTGATGCCGCTGGACCTGCTGTTCTCGTCGTGGTTCTTCTACTGGGCGCTCCGATGGCAGCGGATCGCGAAGGCGGCGTTCGGGTTGAGGATGCTGCCGGAGTTTCCGTACGAGAAGGAGCAGACGCTCGGGGCGTACCTCGCGGTTGCGTTGATCGCCCTGTGGATGGGTCGTCGCCATCTGCGCGCGTTCGCCGTGGCGGCGTGGCGAGGAAGGCGCGACTCGACCGACGACCCGGTGGCGCCACGGGTCGTGCTGCTGTGCATCGCGGGCGGCATCGTGGGCCTCGCGTATTTCAGTCAAGCCGCCGGCCTTGCCCTTGGCATCGGCTTGGCGTTCTTCGTCATCTACTATCTTCTCGCCGTCGCGATGACGCGGATGCGCGCGGAGTTCGGGTTTCCCATTCACGACGCGCACTACCCGCAGGGCCCCGACTTCGCCGTGTGGATGTCCATGGGGACGCGTCGGTTGGGGCCGCAGAACCTGACCGTGTTGGCGCTCTACCACTGGTTCAATCGCACGTATGCCAGCCATCCCATGCCGCACCAGCTGGAGGCGTTCAAGATGGGCGAACGGCTGGGCGCGCGACGCAAGACGTACGCGCAGATCGCGGGTGTGCTCCTGCTCGCCGTGGTGTTGAGCGTGCTGACGACATTCGTCGTGATACTCCACTCGTTCTATCGACACGGCTCGGCCACCGGGTACTACACGTGGGGGGGCAGCGGCGGCTTCGGGCGAGAAACCTACTGGTGGCTCGACAGGTGGCTGGACAATCCAACCGAGCCGAACGCGATGGGCGTCGCGTTCGTGGGCGTCGGGTTCGCGGTCGCGTCGTTTTTCCACTTCATGCGCACGCGCTACATGTGGTGGAGTCTGCACCCCCTTGGTTACGCCGTCTCGACGAGTTGGGGCGCGCACGTGTGGAGTTCGTTCCTCATCGCTTGGCTCGCGAAGTGGGGGGCGCTGAAGTTCGGCGGCATCGGCTTCTACCGACGCGCCGTGCCGTTCTTCCTTGGCGTTATCCTTGGCGAGTTCCTCGTGGGGAGCGTCTGGAACTGGGTGGCGATTCTGTTCGGGGTGACCACGTACCAGTTCAGCGTCGGATGAAGCCCCGACTTCACGCGTCCGGCGTGAGCAACGCCTCGATCTGCCGTATCGAGATGCGCGCGGCCTCCTCGGGGTCGCTCTTCAGCACGCAGCGGTAGTAGTCGAACGACTCGAATTCGACCGAGCAGAAGCCCGCGTAGCCCAGTTCGTCCAACGCGCCGAAGAACGCCGACCAATCGACGCTGCCCTCGCCGAGAAGCGGGAAGAGGAACTTTCCGGGCTCCGGGTTGTCGCCGACGGCGTCCTTCAGGTGGACGTGCGCGATCCGCTCGCCCCACTCGCGCGCGACCCACGCGACATCGTAGTTCCCATAGAGAATCCCGTGCGACGGGTCCAGGTTCACCTGCTGCACCGGGCTGTCGAGCCGGCCGATGAGGTAGCGATGCGTGTAGAAGTCGTGCGCCACCATGCCGAAGACACCCTCGGACGAGATGACCACCCCCGCCGCCTCCGCCGCTACGCCGAACGCGTCGTACGCCTCGAACACCTGCCCCCAGGCCGCCGACTCGGAGATGTCGCGGCCCACCTTCGGCGCGCTCGCGTCCCATGGCGCGGGGCCCGTCATCGTGCCTACCGTCGCTACGTCGCACTCCCCGGCGGCGTGGATCGCGCGCACCGTCCGGTCGATGCGCGAGCGCCTCGCGTCGTCGTCCAGGCTCACGAGGTCCTCGTGCGCCATGATGCGCGAGACCTCCATGCCCGCGTCTCGGGTTTTCGCCACGAGTTCCCGGAGGTCGGACAGAGGCAGGTCCACGTCGAAGTGGGATGTCGTCCATTCGATGCCCTCGTAGCCGAGACCCTTCAGGGACGCGATCACGTCATCCGCGGGCATCTGGGCGTAGTCGAGACCGGCCAGGAAGGCTACTTTCCATCGGCGCATGCCGGTTGCTCCTTAACGTGGCGTGGTGTTCGCGGATCTGCGTGTGATTCTTGGGCGCGACGCTTCGGACGCGCCTCCGTGTCGCCAACAGCCTCGGACGGCGTACAGATGCGCCTATGAGCTCGCAAACCACACCGACCGAGAGGATCAGGCGGCCATCCCTCGCGCTTTCGATGCGCGAGCGCCGGGGCAGCCGCCTTGCCGATAGTCGTCATTCTGTCATACTTTCCGACACGATTCGCCGGTCGGCATACCGGATGTTGTGGGCGGCGCCGCGGATTCGGGGATACTCAGGGCAAGTCCGCCTCAGCTTCTCACCGAGGCTCCGATCCCACATGTAGTGGGTGGCCAGGCCGGCTTAGTGGGCACGTGCGCGCCGGCCCTATCTAGGGCGGATGCGGGACTGCCATGCTGGCGCCTTCAGCCATCCCCACGGGACACCGCGCTTCCCAAACGACGAGACGGACAGAGCGGCCGGATCGAACCAATCCCCCGCCCAGTCTTTCGAGGGATGGCTCGTCAGATTGCGCGCGGGCCCGCCGTCACGATCCACGACGTAAACGTCCGAATGAGGCGGGACCGAGAATCGCCCAAACACGATCTGGGAGCCGCCTGGAGACCATGCGGGAGACTCATCCCGATGTGGGTGCTTCACCAGCCGGATCCTGTTGCGCCCGTCCGCATCCACGACATAGATATCCGTGTCCCGGGGCGGGGCCGCCATTGGGTTGGACTGGAGGATCAGTTCCCGGCCATCCGGCGACCACCCGACGGATGGATTCCACATGCCGTCGTCAGTGATCTGACGGACCCGCCGGCTGTTCGGACGGACCGCGAACACCTCGAGCGCGTCCTCCCATGGCGGCCTGGACGTGAACGCGATTTCGGAGCCGTCGGGCGACCATGAGGGAGAGCCACTGTAGGCGCGTTCGAACATCCAGTCCAGCGTCAGTCGCCTGAGATCTCGGCCGTCGGCGTCCATCATATAGATGTGGGTGCCATCGACCTTCGGCCGCTTGGATGCGAATGCAATGTGGCGACCGTCTGGCGACCACGTCGGCGATGAGTCGCGCGCGTCCCGCTCACGCGTGAGCTTGGTGACCTGGGCGCCATCGGCGCGCATCGTGTAGATATGCCGCTCCCACGGCTCATCGGCTTTTTGCCACGCGAACGCAATCTTGCGGCCAT
>NYZG01000320.1 GCA_002687025.1 Candidatus Poribacteria bacterium | reverse complement strand
GGCCACGATCGAGTCGCTCGTAGGTCCGGAGATCATCGGCTCGTCGGTGTACCGCGTGCGCCCGAAGCTCCCGAACTGGGATCGGGGCGAGGTACCGTGGCACCAGGACTCGGGCTACTTCCTCGCCCACTGCGACGACATGCTCGTGCTGACGTGTTGGATCCCTCTCATCGACGTGGATGAGGACAACGGCTGCCTGTTCGTCATTCCAGGAAGCCATCGCGATGGGATCACACGCCACTACACCGGTGGCCACGGCGGGTACCTGGAGATCGCCGAGGAGGACATCCCGGCCGGCGAGCGCATCGCGATCCCGATGCATCAAGGGGATGTCCTGTTCCTCGCGAACCTGACGGCGCACGCGTCGTTCGCGAACCGGACGCCCGACGTTCGGTGGAGCCTCGACCTGCGGTACCAGGACGGCGCCGTGCCGAACAACATCGGTGAGGAACCCGCGGATTACACGCCCGAGCGCGATCCGGTGACCATGGCATGCCATCCGCCCGAGGCGGACTTCGTCATCCGCGACCCTGAACGGCCCGAGCGCGAGGTGCGCGACGCGTCGGTCTTCCACGACATGCGTGAGCGCTTCTTCGCCGGTCGTGCGTACCATCCCGGCCGCGGGTGGACGCCCCTTCACGAACGCAGGAGGTAGTCCACGAATGCAGCGCCCCAACGTCGTTTATGTCTTCGGCGATCAGTGGCGCGCCCAAGCCACCGGGTACGCAGGGAATCCAGATGTGCAGACACCCCACATCGACCGGCTGGCGGCCGAGAGCGTGAACTTCGAGGTCGCCGTGGCGGGCGTACCCGTCTGCTCCCCGTCGCGAGGGTGCTTGCTCACCGGGCAGACCGCGCTTACGCATGGCGTGTTCGTGAACGACGTGCCGATACGTCCGTCCGGCCCGAGCATCGCCGACGCATTCGCCGACGCTGAGTACGCCACGGCGTACATCGGCAAGTGGCATGTGGACGGACAGGGGCGCAGCAACTACATCCCACCCGAGAGGCGGCTCGGATTCGATCACTGGCAGGTGCTGGAGTGCACGCACGACTACAACAACTCCCCGTACTACGCGGGCGACTGCTCCGAAGCGATCACGTGGCAAGGCTACGACGCCGTGGCGCAGACGGACGCGGCCATCTCGTACATCGAGGAGCGCGACGCGGAGCGGCCGTTCCTGCTCATGCTATCGTGGGGGCCGCCGCACGCCCCATACCACACCGCGCCGGACGAGTACCGCGCGATGTACGACGCCGACGATGTCGAGCTCCCGCCGAACGTCCCGGATGAGGTCGCCGACGCGGCCCGGCGCGACCTCGCGGGGTACTACGCCCATTGCACGGCGCTGGACGACTGCGTCGGGCGGCTGCTCGAGACGCTGGACGCACAGGGCATCGCGAACGACACGATCTTCGTATTCACCTCGGACCACGGCGATATGATCGGCTCGCAGGGGCTGTGGAAGAAGCAGAACCCGTGGGATGAGTCGATCCGGATTCCGTTCCTGCTCCGCTACCCGGACTTGCTCGGCCGAGAGGGCAGGCGCGTCACCGAGACGACGATCGACGTGCTGGACATGATGCCCACGTTGCTTGGCCTCGCGGACGTGGCCGTGCCGACGTCGGTCGAGGGACGGGACTTCTCGGGCTATCTGCGCGGCGGCGAACGCCCTTCAGACGGCGCGACGCTGATCGCCTGTTACCACCCGTTCGGCCAGTGGCGGGCCGACGAGGGCTCGCCCGGTGCGCGCGCGTATCTGGACGCCATCGCAGACGACCAGGAACGCGCGGAGGCGCACGAGCGGCTCGCCGGCCGCGAATACCGAGGTCTACGCACGACGCGCTATACGTACGTCCGGTCCCTGGACGGGCCGTGGCTTCTGTACGACAACCACGCGGACCCCCCCCAGCTGCGCAATCTTGTCGACCGGCCCGAGCATGCCGAGACGAGGAGCTCCCTCGACGCCGACCTCGACCGGCATCTGGCGGAACGGGGAGACGAGTTCCTGCCAAGCTCGGCCTACCTCAGCCAGTGGGGATACGAAGTGGACGCGTCCGGGACGGTCCCGTACAGCAACTGACGCCGGTTCGCCCAGGCGTCGCGCATCGGGGAGGGATGGCCCTTGAAGGTACGCGGAGTCGATTACGTTCAGTACGATGTCGCCGACTTCGCGGCGTCGGTGGCGTTCTACGCGGAGACACTCGGGCTGGAGCACACCTTTCGCAACGACGACTGGGGATGGGCGGAATTCGACGCGGGTAACCTCACCATCGCGCTGTGCGGCGCGGACGAGGTGTCAGCCTCCGGTAGCGGTGTGATCGCCCTCGCGGTGGACGACATCGACGAGGCGCAGGCAGAGCTGGAGCAGCGCGGCGCCACTATCGAACGCGAGCCGGTGGACGGAGAGTGGTGCACGCAGTTCTCCGTGCTCGATCCAGACGGCCGCACGATCTACATCCACAAGCGCAAAGATGGCACGTTCGGTGCGGTCTGAGAGCGCGCCGCGAGCCGCTACGCGTGGCGCGGCTCGCGGAGGCGCGACGCTAGGAACACGCTCGTATAAAAGAGCGCCGAACACGACAGGAACACCGTCTCGTACGCCAGCTTCGCGCCAAGGAGGCGCGTCAGGCCGCTCACCGCGACTCCGAGGAGGAGTGGAAACACCAACGTCACGATCTGACCGGATCCGAAGATTCCCACGTACAGCGTGCGTGTTTCCGGCGGGCCAATCTCCAGCACGTAGTTCCCCGTCACCCGCGCCATCACGGGCAGGCAGCCGATCATCGCGTAGACTCCGAGAATGGCCGTCAGGCGCGCGTCCACGGGGACGTAACGCCCAATGACGATGATGAGCAGCGGGATGTTCGCCAGCACGAGACACAGACCGCGCAATACGGCGCGGTTGCCCTTCCAGTCGACGAGGAGTCCGAGCGCGAGCGACAGCGCGCCGACGACAACATGCTGAATCGTCAACGCCTTACCAAGCGCGTATCCGAGCTGCTGCGTGTAATCCGGCGCCGCGGACCAGGTCCGCGCGTACGGCACGTAGAAGGCGAACAGGTTCGTTGAGAACGACAGGAAGCACCCGATCAGGAAGATGCGGCGGAAATCCACGTCGTCGCGGATCAGCCGCCAACCATCACGCGCGACCTGGCCCAGGCTCATGTGATTCGCCGGCGCCGCCGGCTGCGACGGCTCACGGAACGCGAACTGGCACGCTACGGCGATCCCAAACAGCACGAACGCGATGCCGAACAGCAGGGCGAAATTGAGCCGGAAGCCGGTTCCCCGGCTCATGAAGTCGGCGATCACCGCGCCGCTGATGAGCGCCGAGAACCGACCCACCGAGCCGCCTATGCCGAAGACGCGGCCCCGTCGCCGGGTCGGGATCAGCGTGCCCTGCATGACACGACCGGTCATACGCTCCACGCCCATCGCCGTCCAGCCCACCGCGTAGAGCGTGAGGAATACGACGAGGAGGGCACCGGCCGGAAGCGCGCCGCCAAACCGCAAGGCAGCCGCAATCCCACCCCACGCGAGCGTGAAGACCGCCGTGGCGGCGATCAGGACACGCTTCCGCTGCGGGGCGCGTCCCACAACGCCCAGAAACAGGAACTGCGAGAGGAAGCCCGGCAGCCGTTGCAGGAACGGCACGGCGCTGATGAGCAGCGGATTCGTCGTCAGGTGGGTAACGAACATCGGAACGACGGTGCTCTCGGTCTTGAATATCCACCCCATCTGCATGAACGAGGTGTAGAGCGCCATCGCTCGAAAGTTGCGCGGGTAGTGGGCCGCGGCCTTGGGCGTAAGGTCCGACAAGACATCCGCGTCCCTGTCGCCTTCGCCCACGGCATGTTCCGGTTCGGCTGCCAATCTCGTCCCCCACCCTTGCGGTCGTGTCGCCTGTCTACTCCATACCCAGCCGGCTCAGGTGGCCGCGTTCACGCACGATCCGCAGCATCAGGCCGAAGAACAGCGATCCGAGCCCCAGGTAGACGAGGTTCAGACCGAACGCGATACCCAGCGTGCGGATGTCGAACGTCCCGTGGCTGACGACGGCGCGCATGCCCTCGAACACGTACGTCGACGGCAGGAGATACGCCCCGGCCCGTAGCGGCTGCGGCAACACGTCCACCGGGTAGAACACCGCCGAGAACGGCTGCACGAGGAACGGGATTCCCCACACGAGGGCTTCGGCGGCTTTCCCGAACCGGAGTATCAGGCCCATCGTGAACGTCCCAAGAGCCCACCCGAACAGTAACAGCACCAGCATGAACGGCAGCAGCGCGGCCCCGATCGTCAGGATGTCGAAGGCGTACAGCACCGAGGCAAGCGTGCCGAGCACGAGTATCGTGATGGTGGCCTTGATGACGCCCATGAAGCAGGTCGCGAGGAGCAGCTCGAAGACGCTGATGGGCGCGATGAACAGGTTGATGAGGTTCTTCGCCCAGATGTCCTCCGAGAGCGAGAGCGTGATCGCCTGCTGTGAGCGGTACAGCACGTCCCAGAAGATCATGCCGCCCAACAGCCACACGATCGCCGACGGCAGCATGTGCCGACGCAGGTAGGTCATCAGGAATCCCCACACGAGGAGCTCCATGACCGGCCAGAAGAACACCTCGCCCGACCTTGCGAGGCTTCGTCGGTAGAGGTACATGTATCGGGCGACCATCGCGCCGACGCGGAGCCACATCAGTCCCCCTCGGCCTCCGCGACATCTTTCAGAGCGCCGTTCCGCGCGATGGCGATGAACACCTCCTCCATCGACTCGCTGCGCGCGCTTTTCAGCACCTCGGCGGGGGTGCCTTGGGCGACGATGTTCCCCCGCGACAGGAAGATGACCCGATCGCACATCGTCTCGACCTCCTGCATGTTGTGCGAGGTGTAGATCATCGTCACGCCGCGCTCGCGCTGTATCTCGCCCAGCGCAGTGCGGACCTTGTCCGCGATGTCGGGGTCGAGGCTGGCGGTCGGCTCGTCGAGGAACAGCGCGTCGGGGTCGTTGAGGAACGCCTTGCACAGGTTCAGGCGGGTGATCTGCCCGGACGACAGCGCGCCCGTAACCTGCTTGAGCGTGTGCGAGATCTCGAACTGCTCGAGGAGCTCTCCGATGCGTCGTCGGCCGTTTCGGATGCCGTATAGCCGGGAGAAGACCGTCAGGTTCTCCTCGACCGTCAGATTCGACGGTAGCGAGATGTAGGCGGATGCGAAGTTGACGCGCTTGAGGATGTCGCGTCTGTGCCTGCGCAGATCCTGGCCGAGGATCGTGATGTCGCCGTAGGTCGGCGTCGTGAGGCCGAGCATGAGCTGGATGGTGGTCGTCTTGCCCGCGCCGTTTGGGCCGAGGAGGCCGAGTATCTCGCCCTTGCTCGCCGAGAAGGAGACGCCATTCACGGCGGTAAGGTCGCCGAACCGCTTGGTGAGTAGTTCGACGCTGATCGCGGGAGTGTCGGGCACAGAAGTTCCGGCGGGAACGCTGCGGGTTAGGGACATGCTGGCATTCTACGCCCGGCGAGCATGTCGCTCAAGTCACCGATTGAGCCATGCCCGCATGGTGTCGGTCACCAGGTCGGTCGCGTCGTGCTGGACGAAGTGCCCGGCGCCGGGGACTGTCACCAGCGTCAGGTCGCGCTCCAGCCACTCCCAGGTGTGGTTCAGCGCGTCGTGCAGAAGGTACGGGTCGTCGAGGCCGTGGAACATCAGCACCGGCATCTGCGCCTTCGCTACGGGCGACGTGTCCTCGGCGTACGGCTCCCGTGGGTAGTTCGCCTTGTAGTAGTTCAGCATGGCCTCGATGTCCGATCGGCGGAACGCCTCGACGTATCTTTCGCGCGCCCCCTCGTCGGCCACCCAGCCCGCGAGTCCCTCGGCGCTAAGGCGCTCGTGCGCGTCGGGTAGCTGGAAGTCGCGGGCGTATTGGCTGTTCTCCTGTTGGCGCGGGTTGGTGGCGAGCTCGCGCATGAGCCCGCGCGGATGCGGCAGGTTGAGGATCACCAAGCGCTCCGTGAGTTCCGGATGCGCGAACGCAAACTGCCACGCCACCATGCCACCCCAGTCGTGGCCGACGACAGTGCCCGTCTCCGCTCCCACGTGACGCAGAACCGCGGCAACATCCCCGACAAGATGGGACATGGCGTAGGCGTCGACGCCGCGTGGCTTGTCGCTCAGGTTGTAGCCGCGCATGTCCATAGCGACGACACGATGCGTCTCGGCGATCGCGTCCATCTGGCCGCGCCACGTGTACCAGTAGTCCGGGAAGCCGTGGATCATGATGACGAGCGGGCCGTCGCCCATGCTGACGTAGTGGATGCGCACGCCGTCGTTCTCCGCGTACGCGTGCTCGACACGGTCGTACAGAGGGGCAGGCGCGGCGGCAGCGGACAGGCCGAGAGTGAGCAGGATAGGCCACGCAACGGGAGACATCGGCGCGTTCCCTGGGGTTCAGACCATCTCGACGATGACCTTCAGCGACTCGTCTGGCCGGTGCAGACGCACGTGGAACGCCTCGACGATGTCGGCCATCGGGTAGGTGTGCGTCACGTACGGGTCGAGCCGGAATGCTCCGTCTGTGAGCAGGTCCACGTATTCCGGGAAATCGGCGTGATAGCATGCCCAGTTGCCGATAACCGTCTTAGGCATCTGTCCTCCTGCGGGCGGGAAACCCGCGACCGTGACCATGCGGCCTTCGAGCCGCAGGGCGTCGAACGCCTGCCGCGACGCCTCGGCCGCCGCCACCGAGTGGAGCACAACATCCGCGCCGCGCCCGTCTGTAAGGGCGCGCACGGCGGCGACGGGGTTCTCTGCCGCAGGATCGACCACGTGCGTCGCGCCGAGCTCGATTGCGAGCGTCCGTCGGTTGGCGTGCAGGTCGACACCCACGATGGTGGCGGCTCCGTCGATCCGCGCGCCCTGCACAAGGCCCAATCCGACAGGGCCAAGGCCCCAGACGGCGACGGTCTCGCCGGTCTCGATGCTGGCGCGTCGCGTGGCGCCCATCGGCGTGCCCATCATGTCGGAGATCATGCTGGCCACGTTCATCGAGACGCCGTGTGGTATCGGCAGCGCCATGTGCGCGGGCGTGGTCACGTATTCCGCGTATCCGCCGCATATGGCGCCCGCGTCGGGACACAGGCTGTACCGCTTGGCCGCGCACGCCGGGCATTGCTCGCAGCCGCATATCGGATCGATCCAGACGGATTCGCCGATCCGCGTCCCCGTCACGCCATCGCCGACGGCCTCTATGACGCCGCTGAGTTCGTGGCCGGTGAGGCCGGGGCGGCTCGCGTTCCATCCGCCGCGGTCGCGGTCGCCGATGTCCGGGCTCGCCCATCCACGCAGGTCGGATGCGCAGATTGCGCAAGCGTGGACACGGACCAGCGCCTCCAGCCGCCCGGGGACGGGCCGAGGCACATCCACGATGTCCGCTGTCTCGGCGCCGGTCTTTACCGCGGCGCGCATGGTGTCGGAGCTCACTCCTCGTCGTCCTCCTGCGGACCGTCGGCGCCGTCTCGGAAGGCGTCGCTCGGGATCTTGTGCTTCTCCATGCGGTACTGCAGCTTCCGCCGCGAGACACCGAGTAGGCGCGACGCGCTGGTCTGCACGCCATCCGCGCGTTCGAGAGCCGCGAGAATCAGTTGCCGCTCGACATCCTCCAGCGAGAGCTCACGCTCCAGCACTTCGGAGAGGAAGGACGGGTCGGCAGTAGGCTCGTCCGTCTCGGCGGGCAGGTCCTCGACGCCGATCGCGTCGCTGTCGCTCATCACGACGGTCTGTTGCAGGTAGTGGTCCAGCTGTCGGACGTTCCCGGGCCACGCGAACCGGCGCAACGTGGCGAGGGCCTCGTCGGTCAGCGTCTTGGCGGGGAGGCCGAATTCCGCGGTGAACCGCGCGAGCAAGTGTGCGACGAGATCAGGCACATCCTCACGCCGGTCCCGCAACGGCGGGGCGTGAAGGCGGAACACATTCAGGCGGTAGAACAGGTCCTCGCGGAAGCGGCCCTGCCGCACTTCCTCCTCGAGGTTCCGATTTGTGGCGGCCATGACGCACACATCCGCCGCGCGCTGCTTGCTGGACCCGATGCGCGCGTATTCGCGGTTCGCCAGCACGCGCAGGAGCTTGACCTGCATTGTGGGGTTCACTTCGGCGATCTCGTCGAGGAAGACGGTTCCTCCCTCTGCCTCCTCGAAGTAACCCGCCCGGGTCTCCGTGGAGCTCGTGTACGATCCCTTCTCAGCGCCGAACAGCTCGGCCTCGATCAGCTCGTCGGGAATGGCGGCGCAGTTGACGGCGACAAACGGCTCGTCGCTTCTCGGCCCGCAGCGATGTAGCGCCGTCGCCACGAGTTCCTTGCCGGTCCCGCTCTCGCCCGTTACCAGGACTGTCGCCGGGCCCGCGAGGATGGGCGCCAGCCGCTGCATTTCGCGTAGGAGCTTCTGCATAGGCGCGCTGTCGCCGATGATCTCGCCGAACGCGCCCTCGTCCCCGCCGGTGGCGGGCGGCGGCGCGTCGTCGTCGCCGGTTTCGTCGCCATCGCTGGCGACGGCGCGTCGGATTTCGGCGCGGAGGACCTTCATGTCCTCAATGGGTTTCTGGATGTAATACGCCGCGCCCTCGCGCGTGACGAGGTCCACGGCGTCCTGTAGGTCGGCGAACGCGGTCATCACGATTACCGGCAACGACGTGTCGAGCTCCTGCAAGCGCTTGAGCAACTCGCGACCGTTCATGCCGGGCATGCGCATGTCGGTGAGCACGATGTCCACGGGCGTGCTCTGCACGATCTGAAGCGCCGCGACGCCGTTCTCCGCGGCCTCGATCTCGTGGCCGTCGTTCTTGAGGAACCTGCGCAAGAGGGCCCGCTGCGTCCGGTCGTCATCGACGACGAGTACTCTCGCCATACGGCTTCACCCAGCTTCCGTCGTCTGCGGTCCGGCGTCGGGGCGGTACGGGAGACGCACGCGGAATACCGACCCGCTTCCCGGTCGGCTGCGCGCCTCGATGGAGCCATTGTGGGCGAGTATGGCGTTCCGGGCGAGCGTCAGACCCAGGCCCATGCCACCCTCGTTCTCCCGCGTCGTGTAATACGGGTCGAATATCTGCTCGAGCGTCTCGGGGGACATGCCTCGGCCGGTGTCCCGTACCTCGACGGTGACGTCATCCCGCTCGGCCCGCGTGGCCACGTACAGCGAGCCGCCGCCCGGCATCGCCTGCGCTGCGTTCTGCACGAGATTGTAGATGGCGCTCCGTATGCGCACAACGTCCAGCAGCAGGGACGGGATGTCGTCGCCCAGGTCGGGCCGCGCGACGACGTCGGCGCCGTCCAGCACGATTGCGCAGTCGTCGAGCACCCGCTCGACAACGCCGTTGATGCTGGCCCGCTCCCACGCCATCTTCGCCGGGCGTGTGAGGTTCATGAACTGGTCGGTGATGCGATCCAGCTCCTTCACCTCGCTCAACACCATGTCCAGCACTTCGTCGGCGTCCTGCTTCTGCGCCGCGCTCAGATCGCCGTCGTCGGTGAGCTCTCGGAGGTATTGGGCCGACATGGAGATGGCGTTGAGGGGGTTGCGGATTTCGTGTGCCACGCCACCGGCAAGCCTGCCCAGGGCCTCGACCCGCTCGCCGTGCAGGCGCTGCATGGTGGCGAGCATTTCGGTCAGCGTGGCGCTCACCCTACCGACTTCGTTCTGCGGGAAGGTCTCGGCGGCGTCGACCTCGCCCCGGTCGGCGCGCCGAATGATGTCCGCCAGACGTTCCAGCGGCCGGAGGACCATGCGGTCAGTGGTCATGTCGATGAAGAACGTGAGCGTTATCGCCGTGAGGACGATGAACAGCAGATGCACGAGTCGGAAGTCGCGCCAGTATTCGGGGACGTTGCTGGAATCGAGCAGGATCTCGATGAGGCCGACCTGTAGGACCTCGTTTACCCCCGGGTCGCCGTCCTGCGACGGGCCGACTGCCCACGGATAGGGGATCAGGACGCGCGTCGCCCACGTGCCGCGGTAGGGGATCAGGCGGATCACCATCCCACTCACTTGCCCGACACCGAAGGCGTCGATGATGGCGAGGCCGTCGACGATGAGGTTGATCTCGGCGACCTCATGGTCGTCGAGCTGCAGGAGGGTGTCGCGGCCGGTCATCGCGCGGAGATCCTCCGACTCGCCCGAGAGGCTGGCGATCACCTTCGGCACCGCCAGCGAGACCGATAGGCGGATGTCCAGCACGTCGTCGCCCAGGGCAGGATCGCCCGCCATGCCACGGAGCTCGGAGCGCACGCGCTCCACGGTCTCCTCGGCGTGCACGAGGTCGATCACCTCCTTCGTGACCGCCTCCGCAATACCGGCAGCCCTGACCCCTGTCTCGGTGCCCTGCAAGGCGGCCTCAGTGTGCGATCTGCGCAGGCGCACGTCGTTGACGAAGAGGAAGCCGGCCATCGTCGTCACGATGACGAGGTTCACGACGATGATGTACCGGGACGTGAGCAGCATCGCGGCCTAGCCTCGAGATGGAGTCCACCGTACGCGGTCAACGGCGTCAGCCCACGCCGCCCGATGCGCGCCGCGGGCCGCGTCCGACATGGCCGGCGTGAACCGACGGGCTCCGTCGTCCAACGACCTGAGCTCGTCCGGCGTCCACATACCGACGTCGAGGCCGGCAAGGTACGCCGCGCCCAGGACGGTCGTCTCGATCTGCCGCGGCCGCGCGACTTCGACATCCAGAACATCGGCCTGGAACTGCATGAGGAAGTCGTTCGCACTTGCGCCGCCATCCACCCGCAGCGTCGACAGACGAGCTCCGACATCCCGCTGCATCGCCTCAACGACGTCCGCGGAGCTGTGCGCGATGCCCTCCAACGCGGCCCGGACGATGTGGGCCCGCGTCGTCCCGCGGGTGAGGCCGTAAATGCCGCCTCGCGCGTTCGCGTCCCAATACGGCGAGCCCAACCCGGTGAACGCGGGTACGAACGTCACGCCGCCCGTGTCCGCCACCGATGCCGCCACGGCCTCGGAGTCGGCCGCGGTGACGAGGACGTCCAGTTCGTCGCGGAGCCACTGCACCGCCGCCCCGGCGACGAACACGCTCCCCTCCAACGCGTAGGCGGGAGACCCGTCGGCCGCACACGCGAGCGTGGTGAGAAGCCCGTGCTCCGACTGCGGCCGCTCGTCGCCCGCATGCATGAGGAGGAAGCACCCGGTGCCGTAGGTGTTCTTCACAGCGCCAGTATCGAAGCAGATCTGGCCGTACAGGGCGCTCTGTTGGTCGCCGGCCACGCCCCGGATCGGGACGCCGTCCGGCAGGCAGTCCACCGACCGCGTGACGCCGAACGCAGCGCAGGACGACGCTAGCTCGGGCAACATCGACTTGGGCACGTTCAGCAGCGCGAGCATGTCGTCGTCCCAGCAACGATCGTCGATGTTCAGCAGCAT
This sequence comes from Candidatus Poribacteria bacterium, assembly GCA_002687025.1. Lineage (GTDB taxonomy): Bacteria > Poribacteria > WGA-4E. Next base: position 3,661 of record NYZG01000320.1, on the reverse strand, counting down.
CGTGCGCGAGGCGTTGGTGAAGTCGGTGACGTGCTCTCGGCCGCCCGTCAGCTTCCATATCAGCCATGTATCGACAGTCCCGAAGGCCAACTCGTCGGCCCGCTGGCGCGCGCCTGGAACGGAGTCGAGGAGCCACTCGATCTTGGGGCCTGAGAAGTACGGGTCGGCGACGAGGCCGGTAGCCGCGGTGATCGCGGGCTCGTGGCCGCCCTCGCGTAGCGTTTCGCAGCGTTCCGTCGTACGACGGCACTGCCACACTATCGCGTTGTGGATGGGCCCCCCGCTGGCCCTGTCCCACACGACGGCAGTCTCGCGCTGATTCGTGATGCCGACGCAGGCGAGTTGCGCCTCCGGCGTGTCCGTAAGCAACTGGCCAGTGACATCTACTGTCGTCGCCCAGAGCTCTTCCGGGTCGTGCTCCACCCATCCCGGGCGCGGGTAGTATTGGGGGAACTCCGCCGACGCGCTCGCGGCGATGCGGCCGTCCGCGTCAATGAGCGCGGCCGTGACGCCCGTGGTGCCGGCGTCGATCCCGAGCACGTACCGCTGCATCGCCATCGGAGGCCTCCCTGGCCCGTCCATGTCGTCGCACGCCTCGTCGCGGGCGCACGGACGGGGCGGCGTCCTGGCCAGTGTACCGGCCCAGCTCGTGCCTCCGCCAGGCCTGGCGCCACGGCCGATCCGCCCGCGGCCGAGGCACCCGCCAAGGTCTGGAGAACGACGATCACGCGCCTGCGCCGCCTCGGGCCCAGGGCGAAGGGACGCGAGTCATCGCGTTCTCGGCCGGATCGAAGCCGTCGGGGAATATGGAGCCGTCGTCGTACTTGGCGCCCTGGAATCGGACACCGTCGAGTGTGGCGTCGCGCAGGTCCGCCTGGCGGACGTCCGCCTCGCGCGCGTCCGCGCCGCTCAGGTCGGAGCCGCACAGACGCGCGCCGAACAGTTCCGCGCCGCTGAGGTTGGCATCGGCAAGCACGGCTTGGGAAAGGTCGGCGTACCGCAGCACGGCGAATCGCAGATCCGACCCGGAAAGGTCGGCTTCGCGAAGTCGCGCGAAGCGCAACACCGACCACGGTTGGATCTTCACTCTTTGGGGCGCCCGCGCCATCTGATGGGCCTCCTCGAAGATGGCGAAGCCGCGGCGGACCTACGGCGCCAGCGTCTTGCTCCGCTCCTGGTCGAGTGCTACCGTTGTAACGCTAGTCGTCAAGCGGCTTTGCACGATTCTAGCACGCGCGATCCGTGACCCACAATATGCCGGCGGGAGCACTCCGAATGGCGACGATCAAGTTCGGCACGTCGGGTTGGCGGGCCGTCATGGCGGAGGAGTTCACGTTCCGAAACGTCGAGGTCGTCATCCGCGCGATATCGCACGTCGTGCGCGAAGACTCGGGGTCTGGAGCGTCCGTCGCGATCGGCTACGATGGGCGATTCCTGTCGCCGCGGTTCGCGCGGGCCGTCGCCCTGACGTTCGCGTCGGAGGGAATCCGCGCGCTTCTCCCAGAGAGAGCCACGCCAACGCCGGTTGTCGCGCACGCGATCCAGGATCGCGGGTTGGCTGGGGGTATTGTCCTTACAGCCAGCCACAACCCGCCCGAGTACAACGGCATCAAGTTCTCGCCCGCGACGGCCGCGCCCGCGCCGCCGGAACTCACAGCGCGCATCGAGACCCGAGCGGCCGAACTGCTGGCCGACGCTCCGGCGTCGGCCGCATTCCCCTCCGCGCGCGCCGAGCAGGATGCGCTCGTGTCCGAGCAGGTGGAGGCCGGCCGCGTCGAGTGGTACGCGCCTTACGACGCGTATCGCGACCGCCTGTTCAGCATCCTCGATGTCGAGCCACTCCGCGCGGCGCAGCTGACCGTCGTCGCCGACGTATTCTACGGCGCGGGCCGAGGTCACCTGCCGGAGCTTCTCGCCGAGGTCGGGTGCGCGGTGGAGATCGTGCACGACGAAGACAACCCCCTGTTCGGCGGCGCGCGGCCGGATCCGGTCGAGGCAAACGTGGGCGCCCTGGTCAGGCGCGTGCGCGCCACGGAGGCCGCGGTTGGCCTGGCCGTGGATGGGGACGCCGACCGATTCGGGATCGTGGACGCCGACGGCACGTATATCCACGCCAACCACGTGCTGGCCCTCCTCAGCGATTACCTGATCTCCTCGCGGGGTTGGCGCGGCGAGATCGTGCGCAGCGTGCCGACCTCGCATCTCCTTGACGCGGTGGCAGCCCATCACGGCGCATCGGTCGTCGAGACGCCGACGGGGTTCAAGTACATCGGCGAGCGCTCGCTGGAGGCGCCGGGCGAGTTCATCCTCGGCGGCGAGGAAAGCAACGGCATGACCGTGCGCGGCCACATCCCGGAAAAGGACGGCATCCTCGCCTGCCTGCTGGTCGCGGAGATGGTCGCAGCGCGGGGGGTGACGCTGTCTGAGCTGCTCGAGGACCTCTTCTGTCGAGTGGGTCGGCGTGAGGTGGATCGTCTGGATCTCGAGCTCCCGGACGAGCGCAAAAGGGCGCTCCTGGCGCGCTTCGACGACGACCCGCCGACCGAATTCGCCGGACGGCGCGTGGAACGCATCGTGACGCTGGACGGTCACAAGCTCGTGCTAGAGGGAGGCGCGTTCATCGCTCTACGCGCGTCCGGCACGGAGCCGCTGGTGCGGTGCTACCTCGACGCCAACGATCGGGACGAGATGGTCGCGCTCAAGGATGCCGCGCGCGAGATGATAGGATCGTAGCCTGGGGCGCCCCGACCACGGCGATGGTCGGGGCGCCCCAGGCTGCCTATCGGCCCAGGCCTCATCCCCACGCGAATCCGACGATCACGGCCGCGACCGCGACGGCGGCCGCGATGATGAGGGTTGTCTTGCTGGATCCAGGTCGGTTTCGGTAACTCAACGCACTCTCCCATCGCGATTCGTGGCACAGTGGAATCCGTACCGCCGCCGCCCCAACTTGGGTGGCGACGTCCCCGTTATCCCGGGACAAGTATTGCACACGCGTTGACGTCCCCGGCAAGGGGAATCGCCGTGGGTCGCTATCTGCGGGCGGGACAGATCGCGATCGAGGGCTCCGCACGGACTCCTGGCCCTGCGCCGCGAGGCGTGCACAGCCGATTGCATCCCGCCCTGTGGCCGCCTATACTCGGATAGGCTGACGGCCCACCAAAGGAGGGATCCATGCTCTGTCTGCGACAGCTCGTATCGACGCCCTTGCTTCTCGTGGCCGTGTGCGCGTCCGCACAGTTGACGGACGGTCTCGTGGGGTTCTGGAACTTCGACGAAGGCGGCGGCGACACGGCCGCGGACGGGTCGGGCGCGGAGAACCACGGCGTCTTCGCCGGGCAACCCGAATGGGTCGCCGGGCAGACTGGGGACGGGCTGGAGTTCGACGGGGCATCCGAGGTCGTTATCGAGGACACCGACTCGCTACGTCTCGTCTCCGGCGTCACGATCGCCGTCTGGGCCAAGCCGGGCGAAGGGCAGGCCGCATGGGCGAAGTTCCTCATAAAGCAGAAGAGCGGCGAGTACCCGTACTCGCTCCAGTTCGACGATGGGCAGGGGATGTTCGGCACCGTTCACGCGGACGCCCGCTTCGACACGAGCCCGAAGCTCCCGAACTTCCCGGACGAATGGGCCCACGTCGCCATGACGTACGATGGCGCGG
>NYZG01000319.1 GCA_002687025.1 Candidatus Poribacteria bacterium | reverse complement strand
TTGTCGAGTTGCGGGAGGTCGTGCTCCCCGTCCAATCGGTATCCGACGACGAAGTCCCCGCCAAAGTACTCATTCGCGACGCGAATCACGTCGGCCTTGGTCCTCTCGGCCATCCGATCCAACTGCCCCACGGCGTAACCCCAGTCGACGTACTCGGTGAACGCGGAGCGCATGATGCTCGCGCGTGCGGCGTTCGACTCCAGCTGTGCCTTCTCCGACTTCCTGAAGTCGGTCACGATCGCGGGGAGAATCCAGTCCTCAAACTGGCCGGCCTTCACCAACGCGACCTGCTCCAGCAGCAAGCGTTCAACATCTGCGAGTGTCTGGCCCTCCTTCGGCACACCCCACAGGTACTGCGCGCCGTAGTCGTTCGCGAACAGCGGGCTCGACCCCGCGGCGCGCACAACCTGCGTCTGCGTCAGGTTCAGGTTGATGAGGCCGGCAGTCGCGTTGTCGAGGATCATGTCCAGGAGAGCCAGCGCCTCGACGTCGACGTGGCCGTTCGGAACGGTTCGGAACGCAATGAGGACGTACTCCTCACCGGGATACTGGACGGAGACGCGCTGGACGCCCTCGACCGGCTGAGCACGGTGGTCCGGCGCCTCAGGAGCTTCGTGCGGCTCCCACTGCCCGAAGTGCTCGTCGATGACCTGGATGGCCAGCGCGGCGTCGATGTCGCCGGAAATCACGATGGCCATGTTGCTGGGGACGTAGTGTGTATCGACGAAGTCGTACATGCGCCGTATGGACGGCCGCTTCAGGTGTTCGACAGACCCGAGGACGGTGCGGCTGTACGGATGGCCCTCGTACAGCGCGGCGTTGACGGCCTGGCGGATGGCGTATTCCTTGCTGTCGAGGGACCGGTTCTTCTCCTCGTATACAGTCTCGATCTCGGGTTGAAAGAGGCGGAACACTGGGTGCGCGAAGCGGTCGGTTTCGACCTCTGCCCACTGCGCAAGGCGATTCGCCGGCAGGTTGACCTGGTAGACGGTGGCTTCGTTGGACGTGAAGGCGTTGAGGCTTTGCTCGCCCATGATCGAGTATATCTTGTTCAGTTCGGTCGGGATCGCGTACTGCGCCGCCAACTGAGACTCACTGTTGATCTCGGCGTAGATCTCCGTCCGCTTCTCCGGGTCCGGCTCGCTGAAGTGCTGCTCGTACAGTTCGGTGATCCGGTCCAAATGCGGCCGCTCCTGCTCGTAGTCCAGTACACCGACTACCTGCGATCCCTTGAACAGCATGTGCTCCAGGTAGTGCGCAATGCCGGTGGAGTCATCGGGATCGTGCTTGCCGCCTGCTCGAACGGCGATTTCCGCGTGGAAGCGTGGCTCTTCGTGGTTCTCGCTCAGGTAGACGGTCAGGCCGTTGCCCAACCGGTAGATCGCCGCGTGCAGCGGGTCGCTGGGGTCGTCTTCGTTGACCCGAGTATACTCCGCGCGTACAGCCGTAGCGGACCACACGCTCAACGCCGCCACAACCGCCAACCACTTCCTCATCGGTGCCATTCCTCCCATGTCGGGCGCCGGGCCGCTGCTGGTGTTCCACGCTATTGGGCTCAGCCTCGTTCCTGGCACGTGTGGCCCAGCCCCACCGAGTATACCACCCGCCCCAAAAACCCAGCAAACAGGCTCGCAAGCAGCCGCACGCCCCACGCACGCTGGACAGCTCGGATCGCAGTGCGTGCCAATCCCCAGGGCGCTGACGCGTGTGAAGAGGCCGGCGCCGGATGAGCCCGGTGTGCGTCCGGGCTTGGCATGCGGCGTGGCGTGGCCACGGATGCGTGGGCCCCACCTCTCGAGCTGGAACGCAAAGCGCCCCCGACGGATTCCGTCGGGGGCGCCCGCATCGTGTCTGTTGCCATTGGCCCGCTACTTGAGGACCACCAGTCGGCGCCGCTCGATGTGCGACCCGGCCTTTATCTCGTAGACGTACACCCCGCTGGCGACACTCTCACCCAGGTCGTTGCGGCCGTCCCAGTGAGCAGCCTGCTCGCGGGTGACGTAGCCGCCCTCGCGCATCCGGCCGAGCTCCAGTCGCCGGACGACCTCGCCGCGCATCCCGTAGATGGCGATGGAGACTTCCGACTCCTCGGCCAGCTCGAACGGAATCCACGTCTCGGGGTTGAACGGGTTCGGGTAGTTCGGCAGCAGTCGCGTCACGTCCGGGACGTAACGCTTGATCGCCTTGAGGGCATACTGCCGCGAGTCGAACCCGGAGCCTTCGAGCCGGAACTTGGCGTCGCGCCGCAGGTCGATGGTGCGCTCGGACGTCAGATCGATGAGCTGCAGATCGTAATCCGCAGGCACGTCGACCGTCCGCCAGCTCAGCACGGCTCCATCGCCGTTGGCGATGTCGACAAGCCAGACCATCTCGTCCCCAACCGACTGGACGTCCGTGTTGAGTCGCGCCATCGAGCCGTGCGCTTCTGGGTTGACGAGCGTGACGCGCGGTACCGTGCTGCCGGGGAAGCTCGGCGCCTTCACGTAGCTGAGGCTGCCGGACCCCGCCGACTGCGTATCGCGCGCGGCGATCGCTTCCGCCTGGTCTGAACCGAACTCGGACGCGGCGCTCACGAACACGCGCCAGTCGCCCTTAGGCTTCACTGCCGTCGGAGCCAACGGGCCGCCTGGGGCAGCGACCGTCTCCGTGGCCGGGATGAGCAGCTCGCCGCTCTGGTTCGACAGGAACCAGAACGCCTGACCAGCCGGAACCGAGTACGGGTCGGACCTTTCGTTAGACAGCCGCGTCACGGACGTCTGCGACGCCGTGTCGAGGTAGATCAGGCGATTGTCAACGGCCCCGTTGCTGTTCAACAGGTGGGACGTGGGTGATGCCTCGGAGTTGCCGACCGAGGCGCGGATCGCCGAGTCCGACCACGCGACGGGGAAGTTGAACGGATTCGCCAACAGGTTCCACCCGGAACTCAGCGGCAGGGCGAAGCGCGTCGTGGGGTCGACGGACTGCCCGGTCACCGTGCGGGTCTCGGCGGACCCGTCGCCGATGACGGCGACGAACCAGCCCTTGCCTGTCTCGAACCCGTCGGCCGTCACCGGTGTGACGCCGTCGCCGAGAGACTCGGGGACTTCCCACTCCTGCGTGTCGGCGTTCCAGCGCCATCCGAACCACTCCGTTATGAACCCGCCGTCCGCGTTGTCGAACGTCGACGACATGGCCGTGCTGTCGGGCGAAACGGCTGGGCCAACGACGTTCCAGATGTTCGACGTCGTCGTGCTCGTGAGTGACAGGTCCACGCTGCCGTTCACCGGGATGTACCCTGGCGCGGAGAACATGTTCTCGTTGAACGTGCGCCCGGCGTCCAGGTCGTCCGTTACCTCGACGTACCACACGAGGCCGCGCATGGTCACTGACGTCCCCGGCACGGTCGCTTCCCACGTGTTCCCCGCGGTGTTCGCGAACGTGACGGCGTCGAACGACGCGTCGCCGCCCTCCGTGTGGAACAGCGTCGCGCTGGTCACGTTCGAGATCGGGAGGACGATCTCAGCCGAGATCGTCACATCCTGACCGTCGGACGCGGTCGTCGGCGCGGTCACCGTGAGCGGCGGCTCGTCGTCGTCCGAGATGTTCGCGGTGGCCGACAGGGGAGCCGATGTCACGTTCGTCGTGGCGCTGATCGACAGGACGAACGTCTCGTCCGGTTCGTCGTCGTAGTCCGCGGCGACCGAGACGTCGACGCTACCCGTGAGCGTGCCGGGAGCGAGGGTGAGGGTGCCGGACGCGGCGGTGTAGTCGCCGGCGCCCGCTTCATCCTCGGCCGAGCCGTCAGCGGTCGCGTAGTCGACGGTCACTTCCAACCCACTCGCCTCGTCCAGAGTGAACACGAACGAAGCGGTCGTCGGCGAAACGGCGTCGAGGCTGCTGCCCTCGGTCACGGTGATGTCGCCGACGCTCAGGTTGGGCGCGGTGTCGTCGTCCGTGATGGTCGCGGTCGCGCTCGAGGAGGCCAACTGGACGTTCACGCCGTCGCTCAGCGTCAGCGTGAGAGTTTCGTCGTCCTCGTCGATGACATCCGCGGCGATAGTGACGTCCACCGACATGGAGACTTCGCCAGCGGCGAAGGTCCACGTGCCCGCGGCGGCCGTGTAATCGTCCGGCGCGGTGGCCGTGCCGTCCGACGTAGCGTAGGCCACCGTGATCGCACGGCCGCTGGCGGCGTCGAGTGTCGCCGTGAACGTCGCCACGCCTGCCGTATCCTCATCGACAACCGGGCTGCTGAGAGACAGCGTCGGCAGCGGATCGTTGTCGGCGATGGTGTACTCGCCCGTATCCGCCAATAGGGACGCGTTCACGGCGTTGCTCAGCACGACTGTGAACGTCTCGGGATCCTCGTTCTTGCTGTCCGGGTTCACGGTGACCGGGATGCTCTGAGTCGTCAGACCCTCGGCGAAGGTGAGCGTCCCAGCGGCAGCGACATAGTCGCCGTCGCCGGTCTCGTCCTGGGCCGTGCCATCCACGGTCGTGTAGTCCACGGTCACGGCGCGGCCGCTTACTGCGGACATGGTCACCGTGAAGTTGATGAAGTTGATGACGGACGGTGAAGACGGCTCGCCCTGCGTCGCCGGGTTCGAGATGGCCAGGGACGGCGACGCGTCGTTGTCGACGATCGTCACCGTGGCCGTGCTGTTGCCGGCTACGTTGCCGTTGTCGACGCCGGGGTCGAGCGTGGCGTTCGTGGGGCCGCTCAGGACGGCCGTGAACGTCTCATCGTCCTCGTCCTTGAAGTCGCCGCGGACGGTGACATCGAAGGTCTCGGACGTCGTCCCCGGATCAAAGGTCACGGTCCCGCCGGCGGTGGTGTAGTCATCGCCTGCGGTCAGCGCCGTCCCGTCGGCCGTAGCGTATGCCACGGTCACGGTCTGGTCGCTGGTGTTAGACAGGGTCGCCGTCACCGTGCCGGTCGCGTTGATGGCGTTGTCTTCGGTGACGGAGATGTCGGACACGGACACTAGCGGCGCGTCGTCGTCATCCGTGATCGTCGCGGTCGCTGTCGTTGCAGCGCCATCGAGCGTTGGCGTGCCGCTGGAACCGCCGGCGGGCGTGCTCAGCGTCACGGTGAACGTCTCGTTGGATTCATCTGTGGTGTCCGCGGTCACGGGAACGGCGATCGTGGTCGTGTCTGTTGTCGCGCCCGCGGCGATCGTGACGGTGCCCGAGGTCGTCGTGTAATCGCTGCCGCCCGCGGCTGCCGCGCCGGCCGCTTCCGCCGTGCCGTCAGCAGTGGCGTAGTCGACCGTTGTCGCCGACGAACTCGCGTTCGACAGCGTCACGGTGAACGTTACCGACCCGGCCGTGTCCTCATCCGCCGCGGCCGGATCGGCGATGGAGATGACCGGCGGAGTGTCGTCGTTCGTGATCGTGACGGTGCCGATGTGGTTCGCTCCGGCGGCGTTCGTCACGCCCGTGTCGAGCGTCCCGTTGACGGGCGCGCTGAGCGTAACCGTGAGCGTCTCGTCCACCTCGTCGACCGTGTCACCCGTGGCATCGACGGTGATATCCTGGGTGACCACCCCGGGGGCAAACGACAGCGTCGTGGCGGTGATCTCCGTATAGTCGGAGTCCGCCGTCGTCGCCGTGCCGTCGCCGGTGGCGTAGGTTACATCGACCTGCGACGCGCTCGGGTTCGAGAAGGTGACGGCGACCGCGGCGGCCGCCGCGCCCGCATCGCCCTCATCGACTGCCACATCCGCGATGGAGATCACCGGCGGGTCGTCGTCGTCGGTGATCGTCACGGTCGCCGTGTCGGCGCCAGCGTCCACGGTCACATTCGTGCCGCCACTGATCGTTGCGGTGAACGCCTCCGAGTCGCCCTCATCGGTGAGGTCGCCGGCCACCGAGATGTCGGCAGTGCCGGCAGCCACGCCAGCGAGGATGCCGATACTCCCGGCGGTGACGGCGGTGTAGTCGCCGTCCGCGATCGTCGCCGTGCCGTCCGCGGTGTCGATCTGGACCGTGATGTCCTTCCCGCTCACCTCGCTCAGCGTCGCGGTCACGGTGGCGGTGGCAGTGGACCCGGTTGCGCCTTCGGTGACCGTCACGTCTGCGACGGAGACCGTCGGCGGAGCGTCGTTATCGTTGATCGTGACCACGCCCAGACCGTCGAGGATCGAGACGCTCGTCTCGCCGCTCAAGGTGATGTCGAACGACTCGTCGGGCTCGTCCTTCGTGTCCCCGCCGATGGTGAGTGTCACAGTCTTCAGCGTCTCGCCGGCCGCGTACGACAGCGTGTCGCCGTCGGCGACGTAATCGCCGTCGGCCGTCGTCGCTGTGTCGTCAGACGTGGCGTAATCGACGGTGATCGCCTTCCCGCTCGCGCCGCTGAGGCTGACCGCGACCTCCACGGGCGTGCCCGCCTCGTTCTCGGTCACCAGAGCGTCGGCAATCGAGACGGTCGGCGGCAGGTCGTCGTCGGTGATCGTGCCCGTCCCGCTCGCTGTCGCGGGGTCGTTCAGGCCATTGACGATGCTGGTGATGTCCAGGGTGAAGGACTCATCGTCCTCGTCCTTGTCGTCACCGTTCGCCTGCACTATCACGGACTTGGACGTGTCGCCCGGGTCGAACGTCAGAGACGCCGACGACGATGCGTAGTCGCCATCCACCAGCGTCGCCGTGCCGTCGGTGGTGGCGTAGTCCATGGTGATCGTCTTGCCGCTCTCCGCGTCCAGCGACACGGTGAACGTCATGTTCGCACTCGTGAGCGCAGCGTCCTCGACCGCCAACACCTCGTCGCTTACGGACACGGTCGGCGGCAGATCGTCATCGGTGATGGTGATCGTGGCCGTGCTGTCGCCCGCGCCGAGGTTAGTCGAGTGGTTCGACAGAGTCACCGTAATGGTCTCGTCGACCTCGTCCTTGTCGTCGCCGGCTACCGTGACGTCGAGCGTCTCGCTCGTGTCCCCGCCGAGGAACGTGACCGTGCCCGAGGCCGCGGTGTAGTCACCATCGGCGGTGGTCGCGGTCCCGTCCGACGTCGCGTAGTCGACCGTGAGGTCGAACTCGCTCTGGCCGGACAGCGTGAGCGCTGGGGATGCGGTCTGCGGCGTGCCACTCGCGCCCTCGAGCGCGACCGTCACGTCACCGATGTCGACGGTCGGCGTCGCCTCCTCGTCGGTAATGGTCCCCGTGCCGGAGGCCGTGCCGATGGTGGAGTTGGTCGGATTGGTGAGGTCGACAGTGAAACTCTGAGCGGTCCCCTCGTCGACGTCATCGCCGTTGACAGCCACGTTGATAGTCGCCGTCAGCACGTCTGGAGCGGTTGCCACTGTCGGCGCGAACGACACGGTGCCCGCCACCGCATCGTAGTCCGCGTCGCCGGCCACTCCGGCGTTCGATGATGTCGCGTTGAGGGTAGTGTCGGCGTTCGCCCCGTCCGTGGTGGTATACGCCGCCGTGACGGTGAATGCGGACGGGTTCGACAGCGTGACTGTGAACTCGATGTCGCCGGCCGGGTCACCGTCGGCGCCCTCAGCGACGGCTGTGGGGCTGTCGATTGTCATCACCGGCGGGTCGTCATCGTCCGTGATGACGCCCAACCCGGAGCCGTCCAGGATGGAGCCGTTCGTCGGGCCTGACAGCGTGAGCGAATAGCTCTCGGCGGCGCCCTCATCCTTGTCGTCGCCGTTGATTGTGACGTCGACGGTCTTGCTGGTCTCGCCAACGGCATACGACAGGAGCGTGGACACGGCGTCGAAGTCGACGTCCGTGTTCTCATCCGTCGCCGTGCTGTCGGTCGTCGCAGCAGTGACCGTGACCGTGTTCAGCGCCGTCGGGTTCGACAGGCTGACGGTGAACGTCTGCGTGGAGGTCGCCAGAGCGGCCCCCTCGGTTGCGTCAGTCGCGTCGGCGACCGAGATCGTTGGCGTCGGATCGTCGTCCGTGATGGTCGCCGTGTCCGACAGCGTCCCCGCCGTAGCGTTGTTCAGCACGCTCAGGACGACGTCGAACGTGTCGTCGCCCTCCTCCGTGTCATCGCCGTTGACCAGGACTGCGATCGTCTCAGACGTGTCGAGCGCCGCGAACGTGATGGTCTGCACGGCCGCCGCGGTGTAGTCGGCGGCGCCGATGGTCGGGTCGACACCGGCGGAATCAGCCGTACCGTCCGAGGTGTCATACTGCGCGGTGACCGTCTTCTCGCTGGCAGGGGTGAGCGTGACCGTGAAGTCGAAGCTGGTCGTACCAGCATCGCCCTCGGCCGTTGCCACCGGCGCCGCAATGCTGATCGTGGGCTCTGGGTCGTCGTCGAGGATAGTGGCGCTGGCACTCGCGGTGGCGACGCTCGCGGCCCCGTTGGTCCCGCCTGGCGAGGCGTTATCCGTCAGGTCCACCGTGAACGCCTGGTCCTCCTCGTCGGTCGAGTCGTCGGTGAGTGGCACGGCGATCGTCACGGCGTCGGACGACGATCCCGGCGCGAACGTGACGGTGCCGGACTGCGCCGTGTAGTCGCTCCCGGCGGTCGCGTTCAGCGTCGTGTCGGCGTCCGTGCCATCGGCAGAGGCGAAGTCCACGTTAATCGTGGAATCGCTCGTGTTCGACAGAGAGACCGTGAACGCCACCGACGGGCCGCCCGCCTCCGACGTGTCCGCCGGCCCGGCGATCGAGATCGTCGGGGCGGTGTCGTCGGTTGTGATCGTGCCGTTCGCCGAGGCGGTCCCGAGCGTCACGCCCGTGCCGCCAACGCCGCCGGTTTCGCCACTGATGGTCACGGCGTACGTCTCGTCTGCTTCGTCTGTCGTATCACCGTTGACGGTGACGTCCAACGTCGTGGACGTAGTCCCCGCGGAGACGGTGATCGGCGTGGATGCGATCGCGACGTAGTCCGCGCCACCGGATGCCGCGGCGCCAGCCTCGGCCGCTGTGCCATCGCCTGTCGCGTAGTTGACAGTGATGTCCTGATCACTCGCGTGGTCGAGCGACACCGTAAACGTCGCCGGCGTCGTGGCGGAGTCGCCTTCGGTGACGGTCTGTGCAGCGGCCGCCGTTGTACCGATGGAGATCGTGGGCGAGGCGTCGTCGTCGGTGATAGTGCCGGTCGCGGTACCACCGGTCGTGTCGACAGTCGTCTCGAAGCCAGACGTGGCCGACAGCGTGATGGTGTACGTCTCGCTCAGCACCTCGTCGATGTCGTCGCCGGCGACGGCCACAGTGAAGGTCTTGTCGGTCTCGCCCACGGCGAAGGTGACGAGGGAATCGACCGCCGTGTAATCCGTCTCGGCGACGCCCACGTCGGACACGCCGTCCTTCGCGGTGCCATCCGAGGAGATGTAGTCGACGCTGACCGCCTTGCCGCTGGCCGGCGACAGCGTCACGGTGAAGGTCGCGTTCGTAGATGCTCCGTCTGCGCCTTCCGTGACGGTCACGTCGGCGACCGACGCCACAGGCGGGAGGTCGTCATCGGTGATCGTGACGGTGCCCGTGTCGTCGCTACCGGTGAACAGGATCGTGTTGACGGTATCGCTTCCGCCGCTCAGCACGACATCGAACGCCTCGTCGTCCGGGGCGCCCTCATCGGTGGCGTCTCCGTTGACGTCGACGGTGATCGTCGCTGTCGTGTTAACGGTCCCAGGCGTCGAGACCGGGATCGTCACGACCTGGGCGCTGATCGCCTCGTAGTCGTTGCTGATCTCCGTCGCCGTGCCGTCGGCCGTGTTCGCTGTAACGGTGACCGCGCCCACCTCGGTGCCGTTCGACAATGTCACCGATATCGTGTCCTGGACGACGCCAGCGTCGCCCTCGGTGATCGTGACATCGCCGACGGTGATCGTCGGCTGGTCGTCGTCGTCCGTGATGGTGCCGGTAGCGATATTGCCGCTGCCGGACGTGTTGGTCGGCGTGTTGGTCACACCGTCGAGCGTGGTGTTGATCGGGTTGCTGATCGTGAACGTGAACGTCTCCGCGCCCGTACCCTCGTCCACAGTGTCGCCCGCTATCGGTACGCTAATCGCCTTCAACTCGACGCCGGCGGCGAACGTCACCGTGCCTGACGTCAGCGTATAGTCCCCAGCGTCCGAGGCGCTCACGTCGGCTGTCGTGTAGTCGACGCTCGCGCCCGCGACGTTGAATGGAGCCTGCGTCAGCGTGAACACGAGGTTCGTCGTGCCGCTGTCCCCTTCGGTGACTACGTCCGGGTCGGACACATAGACCGTCGAGTTGTCGTCGTTGCTGATCGTGCCCAGGCCCTCGAGCGTCGTGATCGTCGGGAAGCCGGACCACGTGGCCCCTGACGGGCTGCTGAGCTGCAGCACGAACGTCTCGTCGTTCTCGATCGTCGTGTCGCCGGTCAGCGGTATGACAACCGTGGTCGTGGTATCGCCAGCGGTGATCGTGGCGGTCTGGCTCGACGCGGCAGTGTAGTCACTCGCAGACGAAGCGCTGCCGTCAATGGTGTTATACGTCGCCG
>NYZG01000318.1 GCA_002687025.1 Candidatus Poribacteria bacterium | reverse complement strand
TACGCCTGGATCCAACCGCCGCCCGACGAGCAACCCCTCGCCCCAATCCCCGAGTGGGTCGATGCGATCCTGGCGCGCCTCGCCCAACACCGCGACCACGAAGCCAGAGCCCGAGCCATCGCACAAGCCGAACGCGCCGAACACGACGCCCGCATCCAGACGGCCGCCCGCAACGGGGCGAGCGTCCGCGACGAAACGGCGACGGAGGAGAGCATCCGCGCCATGAAGTATCAGGCCGAGGTACCGACCGCGTCCGAGCCGGGACGCTACGACGCGCTCCTGTCGCTGGCGGGCAAGCTCGCGGCGCGCGGGTTCTCCGAGAACGCGGCGTGGCCCGCGATGGTCGCCTTCGGCGCCCGGTGCGACCCGCCGTTCTCCGAAGCCGAAATGCGACGACGCACGCTCGATAGACGACTGTCGGCCATCGTCGATCCGAGCGCGCGGCAGGTCGTCGAGCGATCAGCTCCCCGAGCGACGCCGCACCCCGAGCCGGAGGCAGGCGCCGACCCCATCGCGTCGCTGGCAGAGCTGCCCGGCGACGCCGATCTCGCCGATGTCGAACAGGCCGTGCGCGCCGTGGCGACATCCATCGACACGCCGGACAAGCTGGCCCGCGCAACCCTCCGCGAACGGATGGCCCGCGAACTGAAGCGGCTCAACGTGAGCAGCCCCGCGAGATACGCGGACGCCGCGCTCCGTCAGGCGGACGATGGACGCCAAGGCGTCGCATGCCTCCTCCAGACGCCCGACCCATGGGACGCCCCCGTGGACGGCGCCGACCTGTGCGACGACATCGCCGAGACGCTCCGGCGCTTCGCCGTGCTGCCCGACGGCGCGGCGGACGCCATCGCCCTGTGGCTGCTGCACACCTACGTCTTCGACGTGTTCGAGGTCACGCCGCGGCTGGGCATCACGTCGCCGACGAAGCAGTGCGGCAAGACGACGCTACTGGCGCTGGTCACGGCGCTCGCGCATCGGCCGCTGCCGACGTCGAACACGACCGTCGCGCCCGTGTTCCGCGGCATCGAGCGATACCGACCGACGCTGCTGATCGACGAGGCGGACACGTTCCTACCCGACCGCGCGGAGCTGCGAGGCGTCCTCAACGCGGGGCATTCGCGCGCCGGGGCGTTCGTGCTGCGCTGCGAGGGAGACGACCACGAACCGCGCGTGTTCAGCGTGTGGGCGCCCGCCGCGATCGCCCTCATCGGCAGCCTGCCGGACACGCTCGCCGACCGCAGCGTCGAGATCCCCATGGCGCGCAAGGAGAAGGGCGACACGATACGTCGGTGGCGCGCCGACCGGCGGGATCAATTCGCACCGATGCGCGGCAAGTGCGTCCGATGGGCCGCCGATCACATGTACGCGCTGAGGGGCGCCGACCCACACGTCCCCGATGCCCTCGGCGACCGCGCGGCGGACAACTGGCGGCCGCTGTTGGCCATCGCGGAGCTGGCCGGGGCGGGATGGAGCGGCCGCGCGAGAAGGTCGGCGTTGCTGCTCAGCGGGCGGCCCGACGCCGACGCCGACAGCGACCGGAACGTCCAGCTCCTGGCGGACATCCGCGTCGTGTTCGACGCCCAGGTCGGCGACGCGGCGCGGATCACGTCGAGGGACCTCGTCGACGCCCTCGTCGAGATGGAAGACCGGCCGTATCCCGAATGGCGCGGCGGAAAGCCGATGACCACGCGCGGGCTGGCGGGGTCACTGAAGCGGTTCGGCGTCGCGCCCAAGGCGATGCGCATGGGGCACGTCGCGGGGGTTCGAGGCTACGAGCGCGCCTGGTTCGCCGACGCATGGCGACGCTATGTCGCAGACGTCGGGCGGGCGGGCGGCGGCCAAGCGCAACATCCGCAACAACCCGCTCGTGGCGCGGCTTCGGGCGAGGCGGACGTGTGCAACGGGCAGCGCGATGTAGCGGATGGCGCATGCGCTCGAAACCCGCATGAACACACGGATGTTGCGGGTGTTGCGGATGAGGTGGCGGGCGACTACGACGCGGCGGAGCTGGCGGCGTTGGCCGACGATTCGCCGGCCGCGATCGCGTCGCGCGACGAGGATGTGGTCGCCCTCTTTGGCGACGGCCATCTGCACGCCCCGGTGGCGCTGGACGACGGCTCGGCCGCCGGCGGGCAGGGCCGCCCGGTGGACCCATAGCGCGATGCGCAGAGAGCGCCTCTGGTCGCGTGTTCTCAACTCGCGATGGCGTTGGGCCCTACACGCGCCATGAAATGTCATTCCGACGGAGCATCGCGACGAGGAATCCCGTGTGGCTACACGGCCCGGCGTCGCGCCTGACGGCCGGTGTTGTAGGCAGCACGCACACCGAACAGATGGACACCATCCTCTGCAGCGACCACGCGTGGCCGCCGGCCGTTGACGCTCGAACCCCCCGATGCAACACTGCGGGAGCACGCCGCCCGGACTTCGGAGAAGAGACGCCGTGGGAGATCTCGCAGGGAAAGTGGCACTCGTGACCGGCGCCGGTGGAGAGCATGGCATCGGCCGCGCCGTCGCGATGCGTCTCGCGCGTGATGGCGCCGACATCGCGGTCAACGACATCGCCGCCCGCCCCTACGACGACGCCTCAGGCGGGTGGACGGGCGTCGCGTCGGTAGCGCGTGACGTCGAGGCGCTCGGGCGACGCGCGCTCGTCGCGGTGGCCGACATCGCGGACGTCGACGCGGTGGACGCCATGTTCGCGCAGGCGACGGACGTCCTCGGCCGCGTCGACATCCTGGTGGGCAACGCCGCGGCGCGACCTGGTCCCGATCGCGTCCCGGTCGTCGATCTCGACGAGGCGGCGTGGGACGACGCCTTCCGAGTAAACGCGCGCGGGACGTTCCTCTGCTGTCGCGCGGCGGCTCGCAGCATGATCGACGGTGGCGACGGCGGCAGAATCATCTGCATCGCGTCGACGTTGGGGCTGCGTGGTCGCGCGCGGTATGCGGCTTACAGCGCGTCGAAACACGCCGTCGTCGGCCTGACGGAATGCCTCGCGCTGGAGCTGGCGGAGCACGCCGTCACGGTCAACGCGATATGCCCCGGCGTCGTCGACACCGAGCGGGTCGCGCACATCGCCGCGTCCGCGCCGGAGGAGTTCGTCCGGTCGCGCGCCATGGGCAATCCGATGGGCAGGATCGGCGCGCCCGAGGATGTCGCGAACGTCGTCGCCTTCCTGGCCTCCGACGAATCGAGCTATCTTACGGGTCAAGCCCTGACGGTGACGGGCGGCGCGCACCTGGCGGGCCCCGACTACACGCGCGCCTAGAGGTCTACAACGGTGAACGGCGCCGGAGAACGCCCATGAGTCAGGAGCGCGCGTACATCGTGGATGCCGTGCGGACGCCGGTCGGCAGGTTGGGTGGCGCGCTGGCCGGCGTGCGGCCGGACGATCTCGCGGCGCATGTCATCAGGGCGTTGCTGCGCCGCACGGGCGTAGATGCATCGCGCGTCGAGGATGTCGTTTTCGGCTGCGCCAATCAGGCGGGCGAGGACAACCGCAACGTCGCGCGGATGGCTTCGTTGCTAGCGGGGCTGCCGCCCGAGGTCGCCGGCGTGACGGTGAATCGGTTGTGCGCCTCGTCGTTGGACGCGGTGCATTACGCCAGTCGAGCGATCGCGGTCGGGGATGGCGCGTGCTTCGTGGCGGGGGGCGTGGAGTCGATGAGTCGCGCGCCGTATTCGTCGCCCAAGTCCGACGCCGCGTTCCCCCGCGGCAACCGCGTGATGTGGGACACCAGCTTGGGCTGGCGCTATCCGAATCCGGCCCTGGAGGCGATCTTCCCGCTGGAGTCCATGGGTGAGACCGCCGAGAACATCCACGAGCGATACGCCATCACTCGCGAGGACCAGGACAGCTACGCCCACCGGTCTCAGATGCGCGCGAAGGCTGCGATGGACGCGGGCCGCTTCGACGACGAGATCGAGCCGGTGACGGTGCCAAAGCGACGCGGCGACCCGACCGTCGTCACCCGCGACGAGCACCCCCGCCCCGACAGCACGCCAGAGAAGCTAGCGCTCTTGCGTCCTGTGTTTCGAGACGGCGGCTCGGTGACGGCGGGCAACTCCAGCGGCCTCAACGACGGCGCAGCCGCGCTGCTGATGATGAGCGCCGCCGAGGCTGTCGAGTGCGGCGTCCGTCCGTTGGCCCGAGTCGTCAGTCGCGCGGTGGTCGGCGTCGATCCGCGCTGCATGGGCATGGGGCCGGCGCCGGCTACGCGGAAGGCGCTGTCTCGCGCTGGGCTGACGATCGCGGACATCGACCTCGTCGAGCTGAACGAGGCGTTCGCCGTGCAGGCCCTCGCGTGCATTCGCGACCTCGGCCTCGACGAGGCGAAGGTGAACGTCAATGGCGGGGCGATCGCGCTGGGTCATCCGGTCGGGTGTTCGGGCGCTCGCATCCTCACGACGTTAGCGCACGAGATGGCGCGTCGAGAATCCGTCCGCTACGGTCTCGCGGCGATGTGCGTCGGCGTCGGGCAGGGCGCGGCGTTGATCGTCGAGCGCGTCGGTGACGACGAGTGGGAGGCGCTGCTAGCGGCCGGGAACACAACGGAGCAAGTCGGGTGAAAGCACTGCCGCGTCTGACCCCCGCCGAGGCGGCCGCCCTGGTGAAGGACGGCGCCCGTGTGATGGTCGGCGGCTTCGGGCTGACCGGCAGCCCGATGCACGTGCTGCACGCGCTCGCCGAGCGCGATGTCGCCGGCCTCACCATCATCACGAACAACCTGGGTGAGCCGGGCCTCGGCGCGGGTCGGCTGCTGGGCGGCGGGCAGTTGGCGCGCGCGATCGGCTCGTACTTCACGAGCAACCCGGAGGTGGCGCAAGCCGCGCAGGAAGGCCGGGTCGTCGTCGACCTCATGCCTCAGGGGTCGATGGTCGAGGCGATCCGCGCCGGTGGGGCCGGCCTCGGCGGATTCTACACGCCGACCGCCCGCGATACCTCCCTGGCAGGCAACGCTGAAATCAGGACCATGGACGGCGTGGACCACGTCTTCGTGCCGGCGTTGCGAGGCGACGTCGCGTTGATCCGCGCTCACCGGGCCGACGCGGCCGGCAACCTCACCTATAGCATGACCGGGCGCAACTTCAATCCGGCGATGGCGACGGCTTGCGATGTCGTCGTCGCGGAGGCCGACGAGATCGTGCCGGTGGGCGAGATCTCGCCGGAAGAGGTCGTCACGCCGGGGGTTTACGTCGACTACCTCGTCGAGGCGAAGGAATGCGTCGAGTGGCTTGGGAGCTCGGCCTCCTCGGCCGCGTCGATCGCCGAGGACGACGCGCGGATGACCATCGCGCGGCGGGCCCGAGCCGAGCTCGGCCGAGGCGATGTCGTGAATCTCGGCGTGGGCATCCCGACGCTGATCGCCGACCTGATCTCGCCATCGGACGGCATCGCCCTGCACACGGAGAACGGACTGCTGGGCGTCGGCCCGGCGCCCGGTTCCGGCAGCGCGCTCGAGTATCCCACCAACGCCGCCAAGCAGCCGGTCACCGCGGTCAGTGGCGCGGCGTACTTCGGCAGCGACGAGTCGTTCGCGATGATCCGCGGCGGCCACATCGACATCGCCGTCATGGGCGCCCTGCAGGTGGACGCTAGCGGCGCGCTGGCCAACTGGGCGGTCCCGAACCGGCCGCTCCTCGGCGTGGGCGGCGCGATGGACCTCGCGTCGGGAGCCAAGAAGCTGGTCATCACCATGACCCACACCACGCGCGACGGCGACCCGAAGATCGTGCCGAGCGTCACGCTGCCCATGACCGCGCCCGCGTGCGTGGACGTCATCGTGACGGAGCTGGCGGTGTTCCGCTTCGAGCGTGGCGCGCTCGTCCTGACGGAGTTGCTGCCGGGCGCATCTCTGGAGCAGGTGCGCGCCTCGACGGCCGCGGCGTTCGAAGAGCGCCTGCCCTGACGCCGCCCAGACCTACGCGATGGCGGCCAGCACCCGATTCAGACCGGCCACCGCGGCTCGGAAGCGTTCCGCGCCGGTGTCGCCGTACTCTTCCTTGAGGTGCGGCTCCAGGGACAGGAAGCCGTCGAATCCGCGGGCGTAGGCGTCGCGCAGGATCGGCTCCAGATGTCCGTCGCCATCGCCCGCCGGGACGACCTTGCGCGCTTCGCAGTCGAAGTCCTTGATGTGGAAGTACGAAGTGTGGTCCTTGAGCGACTCCCAGTTGGCGAGCAGATCCTCGCCACCGACGGCGTAATTCGAGAAGTCGAAGATCGT
>NYZG01000317.1 GCA_002687025.1 Candidatus Poribacteria bacterium | reverse complement strand
CGACCGATGTCCTCTACTACCGCAACAACGGCGACGGCACGTTCGTGGAGATGGCCGAGGAGGCAGGCCTCTCCCAGCCCGTCCCGACGCCCACCACGCCCGCGTTCGGCGACTTCGACATGGACCTCGACGTCGACCTCGCGATCGGAGCCCGGATTCACACTAACGACCGTCTGAACAAGTGGTCGTCGGTGGCGGCGAAAGGGCACGGCGCGCCGATCGCCGTCGACTTCGACCGCGACGGCGATGCCGACATCCTGCGCCTGTCCGCGGCGGCGGCCGACGGCGCGACGCTCTATGTCAACGACGGGGCAGGCCACTTCACAGCGCACGCGTGGGCGGAACGGCTCGTCACGAGGCACGCGACGGTCCTCGATTACGACAACGACGGCGACCCGGACCTGTTCTCCCCGCACGGCGCATGGGGCGACGGCGCCGAGTTCCGGCCGCTGCTCCTGGCGAACGACGGCACGGGCGCGTTCACGGAGATCGGAGCTCGGGTCGGCCTCGCGGACGTGCGACTGCCCAACGCCGGCGCCCTGACCGCCGCCGACACCGACGGCGACGGCGACTCGGACATCCTCATCGCGCTGACCGACGCCGCGCCGATCCTGCTGCGCAACGACGGCGGCAACGCCAACAGCTGGCTCCACCTGGACCTGGAGGGCGCGCTCGCCAACAGGTCCGGCTACGGCGCGCGCGTCGAGGTGAAGGCGGGCAGCCTGTGGCAAACGGCGGAGCGGTACGGCTCCGGCGGCCCGGCGATCGCGAGCAACCCGCGCATAGAGGTCGGACTTGGGAACCGGCCGAGCGCGGACTTCGTGCGCATCCTGTGGGCGAACGCTGTCTTGCAGTCGGAACTGGAGGTCGCCGCGAATCAGCTCCACGTGATCGGCGAGGTGCAGCGCAAGGCGTCTTCCTGCCCGATCCTGTTTTCGTGGAACGGCGAGCGGTTCGACTTCGTGACCGACTTCATGGGCGTCGGGGGTCTTGGCTTCTTCGTCGAGCCGGGCGTCGCGGGCGATCCCGATCCGACAGAGCGCGTGAAGATCGAGGCGGATCAGATCGCCCCGAAAGACGGCGAGTACGTCTTCCAGATCATGGAGCCGATGGAGGAGGTCTGCTACGTCGACCAGATCAGCCTGCTGGCCGTGGACCACCCCGTCGGCACGTCGGCGTATCCCGACGAACGCCTGGCGCTGGACGGCAATCTGCCCACCGACCGCATACACGTCCACGCCGATCCCATCCGACCCGTGGCCGCGCGCGACCACGAGGGCCGCGACATTCTCGATGTCGTGACGCGTCGCGATCGCCGCTATCCCGAGCTGCGGCACGACCGCCGTTACCTCGGGTACCTCGCCGGCGAACACGCGTGGACGTTCGACTTCGGGAACGGCCTTGCCGACCTGCGCGACGACGAGCTGGTCCTCTACATCCACGGCTGGGTCGAGTACCCGTACTCGCACATCGTCTACGCGTCGGGGCAGGCGGAGGTGATCGGCGAGCCGCTGAGCGTCGACTTCCGGGACGCCGACGGCTCGTGGCGCGAGGCGCTGCCCAGTGTCGGCTACCCGGCGGGCATGCCGAAGATGATGACGGTGACGCTGCCGCCCGACGTCCACCGTGGCAGCACGACGCTCCGACTGCGCACGAACCTGGAGGTCTACGTCGACGAGGTGTACCTCGCCCCGTCGTCCGGCGGGCCGACGCGCGTCACGGAGATTCCAGCGATCTACGCCGACCTGCACCACGGCGGCTATCCGCGCGAGTTCAGCGCCGACGGGCGCCTCCCGCGCCTCTACGACTACAGCAGCATCGACCGTGCGTACGCCTTCCGAAACATGCTCGGGGCCTACACGCGCTTCGGCGACGTCGCCGAGCTCCTCGACGCCGCGGACGACCGCTACGCCGTGATGGGTCGCGGCGAGGAAATCACCGTGAAGTTCGACGCCGACGCGCTCCCGCCCGTCGCGGAGGGTCAGACGCGCAGCTTCATCCTGCACACCGACGGCTACTGCAAGGACATGGACCTCTATACCGCCGAGCCGGATACCGTCGAACCGCTGCCGTTCCACGCGATGTCCGCCTACCCGCCGCCTGCCGGCGAGGCGTATCCCGACACCGCAGAGCATCGCGCCTACCGCGCGGCGTACCAGACTCGGCGGAAGTAGGGCCGCGGCCGACGGGCCGGAGCGGAAGCTACGCGGCTGTGGCCCAGGGCGGATGGCGCCGCGCGTGGGAGAAGAGGGCCGGCGGCGAGATGGCGTGACAGAATGCCGATTACCGAAAAGCTGGCGACCAGGCGGGTTGGCTGTCGTCACGCCGATGGTTGCTGATGTTGCGCTGATTCGCCCCGTCAGCGTCCATCACGTAGATTTCCTTGTTCCCGTCACGGCGCGATGTAAACGCCATGCTCTTGCCGTCGGGTGACCAGGTGGGGCTGCTGTCGCCACCAGGATGGTTGGTGATGTTGCGTGGATTCGCCCCGTCGGCGTCCATGACGTAGATCTCCGCATTGTCGTTCCGATTCGATGTGAACGCGATCGTGGCGCCGTCGGGCGACCAGGCTGGCGCATAGTCGACCTCGAAGTTGTTCGTTAAGTTGCGCGGATTCGCTCCGTCGCTGTCCATGACGTAGATGCCCGGATGGCCGTCGCGCCATGACTGAAACGCGATGCTCTTGCCATTGGGGGACCAGGCCGGCTCCCAGTCCTCGTTGGCATGGTTCGTCAGGTTGCGTGGGTTCTTCCCGTCGGCGTCCATAACGTAGATGTCCGAGGTCCAGTCGGCGCGGTCGCGGCAAGAGAAGAAGGCGATGCTCCTACCGTCGGGCGACCAGGACGGTGTGTAATCGCCGTGGAGACTGTTGCTGATGTTCCGCTGATTGCCGCCGTTGGCGTTCATCATGTAGATCTGGGAGATGCCGTCGCGCCCCGATACGAACACGATGCTCTTCCCGTCGGGCGACCAGTCAGGGAGCTCGTCCTCGTCAGGACGGTTGCTGATATTGCGCCGGTTTCCTCCTTCGGCGTCCATGATGTATATCTCGGCGTTGTCGTCGCGCTCCGACCTGAACGCAATCATGTCTTTCATCGCAGCGGGGGGCCCGAGTTCATCGCCGTCGTCAACGGCGGCTCCGTCACCAACCATCGCGTCGACAGCATCGCCACCGCAGGCGCTGATCAGGGCCGCCAGAGCAGTGAGGCTCAGCATGGCGTTGCGTAGGCGTATGGCCATTGTTGGCACGCTTGTGCGCTCCGTGGGTGGCTTGCTGCGGCCCGATCAGATTGTGCAGAGCAGCTGAGGCACAGGTCATGATCGCAATGGACGTGCCGACCGGACAGCCGCGAGGACCGTCCGCAGGACAGGGGTCAGTTCCGAGTGGGGCAGGTACCGAAGGCTGCTGCCCCGTCTGGGGCACTCCTAATGATGGGATCGGCTTCTGCTGTGGCGCATCCGATCACCGCGCGTGAGTCGCCTCCGCTCTTGCTGCGACAGGCCAGGGCTGCAACGGGATTCTCCCAGCACGAAGACCACTATCGGATGGCGAAGGTGGTGTGGATGAGGGACGGCCGCTCTCGGGCGACGAGAAGATGGGAGGATACTACACCGTGGAGGCGCGGCGACCAGCCACACCGGGCTAGGGGCGCGCATCGCTCTCACCATGACCGATGCTCTCGTTGACTCCAAGGGTGTGTGTACGAGCGCGGAACAGGCCGACCGCCTGCGTGACGACATGTGGACGGTGCTGTGCATGGGCGACGTCCATCTCGAGAACTACGGCGTCATGGAGGCCGCGGACGGGTCGTCCATCTGGGGACTGAACGACTTCGACGAGGCCGCCTTCGCGCCCTTCTCGTGGGATGTCAAGCGCGGCGCGACGAGTGTCGTGGTTGCGGCGAGAGAAGGCGGTTTCAGCGCCGAGGAGGCAGCCCGGCTCGCGAGGCGGTTCGCCGACGGGTACGCCGGGGCGCTACGCGAATCCAAACGCAGGCGCCGCGCCCGATGCCCGATGTTCACGTCGTCGCGCGGCCCCCGGTCGATCAGGAAAGTGATTGGGAAGGTCGCGCGCACGGACGCGGGCGCGTGGCTGACGGATCAGGCATCCGTCGACTCGGCGGGCATGAGGTTTGTCTGTACGGACGAGGTCCGGCCCGTGGACGGCCGATCCGCGGATTTCCAGCGGGCGATCGACGACTACGGTGCAAGGCTCACCGACGCCGAGGGCAACTCCCCGTCGAAGACAGAGGTGCTCGACGTAGCCACCAAGTCTGGCTCGGGGTTGGGAGCCACCGGGCTGTGGCGTTACTGGACGCTGGTGAACGTGCGGTGGCCGACCCGGACGGCCAAGGTGGTGCTGGAACTGAAACAGGAGCGGCCGTCGGTCGTGGCGCCGTACGCGGGCGCCGGCCCGTTGACGTTCCGCTCGGAGGACGCGCCTGTCGCGTTCGCGGAGAACGCGCAGCTCCCGGCCGCCAACCCGTACTACGGGCACACGACCGTGGATGGTCAGAGCCACTTGGTCCGGCGGCGGGGGCCGCACAAAGCCGCCGTCAAACTGCGAAAGCTCAAGAAGTACTAGAGCTTCGGGACACTCGTCAAGCCGTGCGGGCAGTCGCTTGCCGACTCCCACGCTCGCGCCGTCGTGACGGTTAAGACGGGGAACCCCACGCACGTGTTGGATGGCCTGCAGCAACGCGCCAACGACGAGCCGTTCGGGGAGAACATCGCCCATTTCGCCGTGGACATGGCCCGCGACGTGACGCGCGACTACGAGTCGTTCAAAGCCGCGCACGCGCACGGCGTCTTCACATTTGGGCCGACGTAGACCCCCCGCGATTGGGTTCGATGGATGGCATCCGTGAGAGCCGTGCGATCCTCGCCGATCAGCCCGACCTGAGCCACACGCGGGCCTGTACCCGCCACGCTTCCCGCGGTGGCGGAACGGGCACAGTATGTGCGGCTAGTGTACGAGCATCATATAGAGGAAGACCCCAAAGATGAGTATCGCCGTGCCGAAGCGCGCGGCCCACTTGGCGTCCTCGACGCGCTGGGGATGCGCTCTCAGGTACTTGCTGATGGATCCAAACACTGCCCTTCGCTCCCGTCTGCGCTTACTCCCGTAGCAACGCCCTCACGTTCTGTCCGTCCATATTGTGCCATCGGTGGCGACATCGTCAAACTGTGGGCCCGGATTCCCCACGGGGTCGGAGCGGGTTGGTCGAGGCGCCCGGGCGTCAATCCCACGAAGTTCGGGTAGTCGGGTTCTTATTCATCGAGCCGCGTCGTCATCATCGCGGACATCGGCTCGTAGTCGATGCGGTCGTAAAAGGCGAGCGCATCCTTGTTCGCCTGGGACACTCTCAACTGCACGCGCGGCGAATCGTGGTCGGCCGCCCACCGCTCGAGTGCGGCCATCAGCGCTCTTCCGACGCCCCTACCCCGGTGTTCCTCGGGCACATGCACGTGCGACGCCATCGCCACGCGGCCGCCGACGTACGCCGCCGAAGCCATCAGTCTCGCCCGCGCCACCCCGAGCACGCCGTCTATATCGGCGACGAAACAGGCCTGGTTCTCGTCCTCCAGGACCGCGTCGTAAGCGTCGCGCGCGATGCCAGGCGGCTCGGGTGTAGTGTACTCGCCTGGGGCGACCTCCGCGTGATAGACGAGCGTGTCGAAGAGCAAGTCCGATATGGCGGCATAGTCGCCGGCGGCGGCGTCCCGGATGGACCGACTGACCTCCGGCGGGTCGTCGCCGACGACATGGCTTCGCACCTGCGTGATCTCACGGTACCCGTGACCTACGAAGAAGCTGAACGCGCCGTCATCCGACCTGAGCACCTCCGCGTCGACCCGTGTAACTTCGCTTTCGAGTATCCAGCGGTGGGCGCGGTTCAGGAGGGATGTGCCGACCCCCAGACGGCGCAGAGGCTCGATCACGAACAGATACCCGACCTGGCCGACCCCGGTGGGTGGAAGCGACGGGCCGGAGAAGGCAGCAGCGCGCACCATGCCTACAAGCTGCCCCGCGGCCTCGGCGACGAGCAACGTCGAGCCGGCCGTCGAGATGGCTTTCTGCAGATACTCCAGGGTGCGTACCGGACGCTCAGGATACTTGTAGATGTGCGGTAGAAGCAGATTGTTCCGACGCTCCGCGAGCTCGAATAGCTGGTGGATGTCGTCGTAATCGCTTTCGAGAGCCGCCCGTATCGCGAACTTCGCGGCCCCTTTGGTACGTCGACTTCGTGCTGCTCGTCTGCTCATGCATCCTCGTCCGCTATCGGCACGCCATACGTTGGAACGCACGCCCACCGGTCGATGCTCGACCGGTTTGGGTAGCTTGCGTGAAGAGTGAGATCGTGGAGGAACGGCGCTCCGCCGGCCGCGACTTCCTCTGTTGGTCCGAGTGCTGCGCCGTGGTCATCCAGTATATCCGAGGAAGGGACGTGTGTTCTCAGTAGGTGGTATTCTGCCAGGTGCGGCAATTCTCCGCAAGATCAGCCGTGCACGTCAGTTGTGCGGCGGCCACGCAGGCGGAGGTCTGCGACACACGACCCACTGTCTGATGCTGGAGCGCGCCCATCGGAGTCTGCCGAGGTTTCGGAGCTTTGGGGCGACGGCCTCCTCGGACCGGTTGGGCCGAACGCCGCCACCTGCTGCGGCCCACGCGCTTGGTTGCGGCCGAGTG
This sequence comes from Candidatus Poribacteria bacterium, assembly GCA_002687025.1. GTDB lineage: Bacteria > Poribacteria > WGA-4E. The sequence goes on along the minus strand of NYZG01000317.1, from coordinate 1,074 downwards.
TTCGTTCATCACGGCCCAGATTCTCCTGGGCGAGCGGCTAGCTACAACATCGAGCCAGGAGGCGCGGGCGGGGCAATCACCGGTGTCACGGAAGGGAGAGGCTATGGACGCCGTCGTGCGCTGATCGCCGATAATGAGGGCGCGGGCGAGTTCGTTGCTCTGGATGCGGTCCTTTAGCGGCGCGGCGCCTGCTCGATGTCGCCGACGGCCGCGTCGGCGAAGATGCAGTTGCATCTACCCATGAAGGAGGCCAGGCGCCATGCCAGAGCGAGATGTCGTAGACCGTAGCGAAGCGCCACTGGCGGTGGCGTCCCTGACGGAGCAGATGCGCGCCTGCGGCGTCGCCCCCGGTCAGACGATCATGGCACACGTCGCGATGAGCAAGCTAGGCTGGGTCATCGGGGGCGCCGAGGCCGTCATCCTCGCACTCATCGAGGCGGCGGGCGACGACGGGACGATCGTCATGGTGACGAACTCCTCGAACAACACGGACCCCGCCGAATGGCGCCATCCACCCGTCCCCGAGCAGTGGTGGCAGACGATACGCGACCACACGCCGGCGTACGACCCCATGACCACGCAAACGCGCGGCGTTGGGGCCGTGGCGGAGCTGTTCCGCACGTGGCCGGGAGCGATGCGCAGCCCGCACCCGGCATTCTCGCTAGCCGCGTTGGGGCCGCACGCCGATCACATCACTGCCGAACACCTTCCGGGCGACGAGATGGGGGACCAATCGCCTGTGGGCAAGGTCTACGATCTCGACGGACACGTGCTGCTCCTGGGCGTGGACCACTCGAGCAACACGTCGCTGCACCTCGCCGAGGCCCGCGCCGGCTACCCAGGCTGCCGAAAGGTGCCCACAGGCAGCGCGATGCTCGTCGACGGTCGTCGCGAGTGGGTCGCCTACGACGGATGGGAGTGCGACCTGGAGGACTTTGCGGAGATCGGGGCCGCGTTCAACGCCGACCACGACATCGCGCTTCATCGTGTAGGCGCGGCAGAGACGCGCTTCTTCCGACAGCGCTCCGTCGTAGACTTCGGCGTCGAATGGATGCGTGAGCATCGCCGCCCGCT
>NYZG01000316.1 GCA_002687025.1 Candidatus Poribacteria bacterium | reverse complement strand
TTCGAGAATCCGCGCGGGGCGTCGATGCATCGCGAAGAGTAGGGATTTCGTGCGGGCAAATCGCGGTGCTCGTCTTGACAACGCGTGACGCGTGAGATAGTCTCTTAGATGCGACCGCTATTGAGTGTCGCCGGCGCGTGCGCCGGGCGCGTGGTGGAATTGGTAGACACGTCGGACTTAAAATCCGCCGTCCGTAATGGACGTGAGGGTTCGAGTCCCTCCGCGCCCACCATATCTAGCGGCAGCGCAGCTTGACGCGGGGTGGAGCAGTCTGGTAGCTCGATGGGCTCATAACCCATAGGTCGGGGGTTCAAATCCCTCCCCCGCTACCACCTGGAGAATCCAGCAGTTATCATGACTGCTGGATTTTCTGCGTACGGGGGTGGATGTCATCATCATGGACGCGAGGCGGTACCGCGCCGCAACCGACGCCATGCTGCGCGTACACGCCCAGGACCCCAGGCGTGAACGCGACGCGGACGGCGAACAGCCCGTGGAGTTGCTGTACACACGGCGGCTTGTGGCCTGGATCGACCGGCTGGAGTCCGCGCCGTCGGAGGAGCTGCTGCTCGCGGCGCATGGGCTGCATCTGTCTCGCTGGACGATCCCGCGTGACACGTATCCGAGGACCAGGCAGGCCTACCATGACTGGCGCGACCGGCTGCGCGCCCTGCACGCGGACGAGACGGAAGCAGTCCTGCGCGAGTGCCTATACGACGACGCCACGGTGGAGCGTGTGCGCGCGCTGGTTCTGAGGTCCACCTACCCGGACGACCCAGAGAGCCGGTTGATCGAGGACGCCGTGTCTCTTCTGCTACTGGAGCGGCAGCTGGGTGAGTTCGCTGCTAAGACGGAGCGGCCGAAGACGCTGCGGGTCATACGTCGGGTGTGGCGACGCATGACGCCGCGAGCGCAGGAGCTCGCGCTGTCTCTGCCGCTCACGCCGGATGGCGCCCGGCTTGTCCGCGAGGCTATCGGCGCATCCGAGTGACGCTGGGCCCGCGGCCCGTGCGTCGTCACCGCTCCCACTCTAGGTCGTCCGCGCCCGTGTCGCTTCCTGCCCCATCGACCGCGGGATGGTAGATGTCCTCGGCCTGGAGGAACCTGACCAGAGATATACCGTAGCGCTGTAGCTGGCGCACTAGCCGGTTGGCCCGGTTCATCAGGTACCGATACGCGATGTACGTGGGCAGAGCCACGACGAGACCGGCAAACGTCGTCAGAAGGGCGACGGAGATGCCGTCCGCGACGATCTGTAGTTGGTCGGCGCCACCACGCTCGAAGAGGGCGTCGAACGAGCGGATCATGCCCCACACGGTCCCAAGCAGACCCAGGAGCGGCGCCACAGCCGCCACCAGCGCGAGCATGAACAGGTTGCGGTAAAGCACGGACGACCGCTGGCGCACGTGGGAGCGGATCTGCGCGGCCAGCAGCGTCCCCGCCGCATCGCGGTTGACGACGCCGTACCGGAGCAGGTCCATGACCAGGAGCGGGCGCGTCTCACAGAGGGCGACCGCCATGTCGTAGTTGCGGCGCTCAAGCAGGCGATACACACGCGTGATGATGTCGGCGGGCGTCCGCTGCTCGCGTCGTAGGATCGCCAGGCGGTCGAGGACGATCGCGGTCGCGGCCAGGGACAGGAAGAGGAGCGGTATCAGCATGGGGCCGCCGCTGCGTAACGTGGCCATGCCCGTGGAGAACTGGCTGAGATAGGCGCTCATGTCGGCGTGATTCCTGTTCGTCCACGGCGCGGCCGGTCGGCGCGCGACGCCTGGAATTCTAGGCCCGCGGACGCTGGTAGACAACGACATGGCCCGAACGGCAGTTACGCCGCGCACCCGTCGTGGCGTGGCGGCCGTCGTGCTAGAATCGCGCCGGCCCGCGTCCTCGGCCGATCCATGCGTATGGTTGAACGAAAGGGACGTCCCTTGCGATTAGGCGGATTCTTCTCGGCAGCGCAGCGCGGCGACCTCGAGCGCGTCGCGGATCAGCTCGACTGCTACGGGCTCTCGACAACACCCGCGCCCGGCGGATACCACGAGTGGAGCGACGACGAATGCACGGCGTACGGCGAGGAGGCGTCTCGCCTGGACATTGTTATCGGCGAGTGCGGGTATTGGGCGAACCTCCTCGTCCGCGACGCCGAGACGCAGGCGGCGCGCGTCGAGGATGTCCGAGCGCGCCTGGTCAAGGCCGAGGCGCTGAGCTGCGGGTCGGTGGTCAGCCTCGTCGGCAGCGCTCATCCGTCCGGCGGAGCTGCGACCCCCGACGCCTACAACTACACGCAGGCGTGCAAGGACGAGTTCCGCGAGATCGTGCTGCGTATACTCGACGGCTTGCGCCTGGAGCGGACGAAATACATCATCGAGCCGTGGCACAACACGTTCTTCTACAAGCCGGCGGACATCGCGGAGTTCATCGACCGCGTGGATCATCCCGCATTCGGCCTACACCTCGACCTGATGAACATGATCAGCCAGGAGACGTTCTACGACACGACCCGGTTGGCCCATGAGACGTTCGCGACGCTGTCGGACCATGTGGCCAGCGTTCACCTGAAGGATGCGCAGTTCGACACGAGCCACCACTGGGTGAAGTGGGACGAGGTCGATATCGGCGACGGCGTGATGGACTATGGGGCGTATCTGACGGGACTCGCGGGCCTGGACGACGACATGCCGTGCTATTGCGAGCACATGTCCGAGGAGCGCCAGTACGCGCTGAACTTCGCGCGGCTGCACCACCTGGCTAACAAGGCCGGCGTGGCGTTCCGAAGACGCGCGTCGGGCGCGTGACGGCCGTGAGGATTCGGTTGCGGCCCGGCATTTCGCCGGGCACGATTTAGGCCTGCGGGGCCTCGCGAGCTCCGCCACGGAAAGTCAGGAATCGGTCGCGCATGGCTGACAAGGTGCTCGTCGTCGACGACGAGCCAGACATTCTCGATCTCGTGGAGCTCACCCTCGTCAGCGAGGGGTTTGATGTCGTCACCGCGACGGACGGCGCCGAGGCGCTGGCCGCCGCTGACGCCGAGAGACCGGGCCTGGTTCTGCTCGACGTCAGCATGCCGGACCTCGACGGCTTCGACGTCATGCAGGCGCTTCGCGACAGTCCCAATACGCGCGATATCCCGGTCATCATGCTCACAGCGCGGGCGCAGATAAGCGACAAGCTGCGAGGACTGAGCTCCGGCGCGGACGACTACATCACCAAGCCTTTCGAGCCGTCCGACCTGGTGGCGCGAGTGACTGCGGCGCTGGGGCCGTCCGGCCCGGCAAACGGCGAGGACGTGTCGGCTCCCCTCGAGCAATGGTCGGGCGAGATCGAAGAGTTGGCGCGGCACCTGGAGACCGCGGCGCAGATACAGCTCGGGCTGATGCCGGACGAGGCGCCGCCGCTGGCGGGGGTTCGCGTCGTGGGCATGCTCGAGAGTTCGCTGAACGTGTCGGGCGACTTCTACGACTTCATCCAGCTGGACGATGAACGCGTCGGAGTCGCCATCGCGGACATACGCGGAAAGGGCATCCCCGCGGCCCTGCTGATGGTCATGGTTCGCACGGTTCTGCGTATCGTGGCGCGGGAAGGGCACGGCCCCGGCGAGGCCTTGCACCGGGTAAACGACTTCCTCGCGGCGGAAACCGCGCCCGACATGTTCGCCACTATGGTCTATGGGATCCTCGACGGCCCCCGTCGCGAGTTCACGTACTGCAACGGCGGGCACTGCTATCCGCTGCACGCGCGCGCCTCCGACGACTCGATCACGGCGCTCTCTACGGGCGGCATGTTGGTGGGTGCGTTCGAGTCGGCCGTTTACGAGGAAGAGACCGTGTCACTCGGGCCGGGCGACCTCGTGGTGCTGTACACGGACGGCGTGACGGAGTCGGAGAATGAGGCGGGCGAACTGTTCGGTGAAGACGGCGCACGCGCCCTCGTACAGGACATGACCCGCTTGACCGGCGACGCGCTGTGTGGTACTGTGCGTTCGCGCCTGGCCAAGTTCCGAGGCGGGGCACAGCGATCCGACGATCTCACGATGGTGGCTATCCAATCCGACCGGTCAGAGCGAAGGGCGACGACTTGAGCGCGCAGGCCGACGCCCACAGCCCCGAGGATGTCCGTGAGCTGATCCTCGTGATGCCGAGTGACATCGATTACGTGCCGGTTCTCGAGGCGGTGACCGGGAAGGTGGCGCGCGACCTGCACTTCGACGAGGACTCGGTCGAACTGATCGGCGTTGCGCTAATCGAGGGCGCAATGAACGCCATCAAGCACGGGAACAAATACGACCTCACGAAGCGGGTGTACGTCACGCTCAGGATCGACCCCGCGCAGCTCATGATCAAGATCAAAGACGAGGGAGAAGGGTTCGACCCGGGCGCGGTGCCCAACCCGTTCGAGGGTGACAACCTGTTCCGCGACAGTGGACGCGGTATCCTTATGATGAACGCGTATATGGACGAGGTGTCGCACAACGACGACGGCACGGAACTGACGATACGGAAGACGCGGCCTGGCGCATAGCGCCACCCGTGGGCCCAGGACAGTGTCCCGAGTGGGCCCGCGGCCGTTGCGATGTCCTGCTCCCCGATCGGTGGGTTCGCCCTTCGCGGGTTGCGAGCAATGATTCCGATACGACCCGGCGTGACCTGACGGGTCCCGACGGTGCGAAGGAGGCACGTGAGTGGAACTTACATTCCGTAAGAACGGGGTTGTCATCATCTTCAATCTGAAGGGCAACATCATCGGCCCCGACGGTCTGAAGTTGCGCGAGGCGTTCCAGAAGGCGATCGAGCTCGGTGGCGACACCGTGCGCATTCTCGTGAACCTGGAAGGCACGGGCATGATGGACAGTTCGGCCCTCGGAGCGCTGGTGAATGCGTACACGCATATCCAGCAGAAGAAGGGCCGTATCGGTATCATGAACGCCAGCGCGAATATCGAGAAGCTTCTGTCGCTGGCGAAGCTCGCCCAGCTCTTCGAGCAGTTCCCGGACGAGGAAGCCGCGGTCGAAAGCCTGTCCTCGTAACGAGACAGACGGCGCCGCGGGGCCAGGAGGCGTGCGTGGAATTCAGCGTGCGCGTCGAAGGCTCAGTGCTCGTGGTGACGGTGGTCGGCCGTCTCATCGCGGACCAAAGCGTTCGACTCGGCCGCGCTCTGGAAGAAGAGGCGGCCGAAGCGCCCGACGGCGTGCATTCACTGCTCCTGAACATGCGCGACGTTCCCTATATCGACAGCCAGGGCCTGGGCTCGGTGATCCGCGGGCAGCAGGCCGTTGCCGCGAAGGGCGGGCGCGTCGCGCTCGCGGAGCCCCAGCCGAATATCCGCAGGCTTTTCACCGTGACGAAGCTGACGAACGTGGTGTCGTTGCACGACGATGAGGCGGCGGCATTGGCCGCGTTGAGGTCCCGGGCGACATCGTAACCTCATGGCGGCTTCGGGCCGCCAAGGAGTTCGGCGGCATGTCCGACGCGGGTAGCGCAGGTCCAGACACGCGGAGCGCCATCCCCGACGGCGTGGTGACCCGGTGCGTCGCGTGCAAGGAAGTGCTGTTCGCGCGCGAGCACGAACGCACCGGGCGCATCTGTCCCCATTGCCAGCACCAGGCGCCGCTCGGCGCCGCTGAACGGATTGGCTTCGTCGCGGACAGCGGGTCGTTCCGGCCCGTGCCTGTTGCCGGTGGCGCGGTCGTCGGACGCGCGACCGTGGAAGGTATCCAGTGCGCAATCGGCGCGGTCGACGGCCTCACAGAAGGGGCCGACGGCGACACGGCGAATGAGGCACTCGCCGCTCTGTTGGCGCTGGCCGCGCCGGCCGTTCTGTTCTGCGCTGCTGGCGTTGGCGTTGCCACTGACGCGCCGCTGGGCCCGTGGCGAGGCCGCGCGCATAGGGCGTTGGCCCGACACGGCGCCGCCCGCTTGCCATACGTCCTCGTCATCACCGACGCGCATTCTGAGCATGGTCTGCTCACGTCCGCTCCACTTGGCGACACCGTGATCGCGGAGGCCACTGTGCGCGATGTTCCCGCGCCCACGCAGCCGCGCGAGGGCGAGACCGCGGATTTCCCCTTCGTTGACATGTACGTGCCGCGAGCGGACATCAGGCACGAACTGTCGAAGCTCCTCATGTTCTTCGCCCAGGCGGGAGACACGGATGGCGAACGTCCGGATTGACCGCGTGACCAAGGTCTACGGCGGCGACGTTGTCGCGGTGCGCGAAGCCAACCTCGAGGTGCATGACGAGGAATTCGTCGTGTTCGTGGGGCCGTCGGGCTGCGGCAAGTCGACAATGCTACGCATGATCGCGGGTCTGGAGGAGATCACCGAGGGCGACATCTACATCGATGAGCGCCGGGTGACCGACGTTCTCCCCAAGGACCGCGACATCGCGATGGTGTTCCAGAACTACGCGTTGTATCCGCATATGACCGTCTACCGGAACATGGCGTTCGGTCTGAAGTTGCGCCGTGTGCCGAAAGCGGAGATCGACGGTCGCGTGCGCGGGGCGGCCGACATCCTCGGGATAACGAAGCTCCTCGAGCGCCGGCCGCGCGCGCTGTCCGGAGGCGAGCGGCAGCGCGTAGCCGTTGGGCGGGCGATAGTACGCGATCCCAAGGTGTTCCTCTTCGACGAGCCGCTGAGCAACCTGGACGCAAAGCTGCGCGTACAGATGCGCGCCGAAATCAACAAGCTGCACACACGGCTTCAGGCTACGATGGTCTACGTCACGCACGACCAGACCGAAGCGATGACGATGGGCGACCGGATCGTCGTGCTGGACGGGGGCGTCATCCAGCAGATCGACACGCCGCTGCGGCTGTACGACCATCCGCACAACCGTTTCGTGGCGGGGTTCATCGGGAGCCCGCCGATGAACTTCGTGGACGGCGAGCTCAACGGCGCCGGCGATGGGCGCGTGTTCGAGGCGAACGGAGTGCGGTTGGAGCTCCCACCCGAGTCGGCGGCCGCGTTGGATGATCGCGCCGACGGGCCGGTGACGATGGGGATCCGGCCGGAACACATCCGTCCCGACGGGGCATTCGTCGCTGGGAGCCCGGGATCGGCGATCCATGCCGGTGTCGATGTCGTTGAGCCGTTGGGGAGCGAGATACTCGTCTACCTCGCGGCCGGCGAACAAACGATGATCGCGAAGATCGAACCGAGTGTGATGCCGCGCGTCGGCGAGACGATGGATGTTGCCCTGGACCTGGAGCGGGTGCACTTCTTCGATGCGGACACCGGCGAGTCGCTGACGGACTAACCGGTCGGCATCGTATCGGCGGCGCCCCACGGCGACGACAGGCCGCGGGCCGAGGGCGCAGGACGCCCTTCGGGGCAGGGATCGCTACGTGGCTCCCCCAAGGACCAGCACGACATAGATCGTAGCCATCGCCAGCTGGACGACGGCGAATTGCGCTGCCAGCGTGACGAACTTCACGAACGGCATGGGTATGTCATACTTGTGCATCATCGTCACGGCGACGACCGTGGACGCAGAGCCGATCGGCGTGATGTTCCCGCCCAGGTTGGCTCCGAATATGACACCCCACCAGAAACTCGGCGCCGCCTGATCTCCCATGCCGTGCAGGATCTTGCCCAGCATGGCCGCCAACGGGATGTTGTCCGTCACCGAACTCGCGACGCCCGAAGAGAGCAGGATCGCGGCGGCTCCCGCGCGCGGCCCGAAGCCGGTGAGCACCGCTATGCCCTCGCCCAAGACGTGCAAGACGCGCGCGTGCTCCATGACGTTTATCACGACGAACAGCGAGCCGAAGAAGGCGATGAGATCCCAGTCGAGGGCGGCGTAGAACTTGTCCACGTCATGCCGGTAGCGGGCAAGGGCTATCACGGCGAATAGCAGCGCCACAAACCCCATCCCGAGGCGATCCAGCAGCGGTAGGACCGACTGGAGGGCGAAGCACACGATCAGCAGCAGGAAGAGCGCGATGCTGTAGTTGAAGAAGACCCGACTCGGGACGCCGTCGTTCTCGTCGAATCCCGCGACCAACTCGGCGGCCTCGCGCCTCTCGTCGTCGTCTCCCAAGCGGCCGATGCGGAAGGCGCGCATGCCCATCCACAGCGTCACGACCGTCGCGACCGCGACGAAGGGAGCCGCGACGATGAAGAACCGCACGAAGCTTATGCCCGCCAGCGCCCCCACGATGATGTTCGGCACTGAGCTTATCAGCGTGAGCAGCCCGCCGATGTTCGTCAGCAGCCCCTCGACCATGAGGAAGCCCAGGAGCTTGTCCTCGCGTCCGAGTCGCTTGAGCGACACGCCGGTCAGGGAGCCCACGATTATCATCGCCGTGACGTTGTTCAGCACGGCGGAGAAAACGACCGTCATGACGCCGTAGTAGATGAGCAGCTTGGCCGGATCGCCGCCGGAGCGCTTCGTCAGCCTCAGGGCGACCCAAGAGAACAGGCCCGACTTCGACGTGACGTCGACGA
>NYZG01000315.1 GCA_002687025.1 Candidatus Poribacteria bacterium | reverse complement strand
TCTTCTTCGCCGCAGACAACCTCGAGATCGCGCCGACGGTCGACGGTGAGTTCTTCGAGGTCCTCGACCTTGTCGCCGTCGAGGCCAAGGGCAAGTCCAGCGTGACGTGGGCCGGACTGAAGGCCGCTCGCTAGGCATCGCTCACGACAGTTCGCAGGAGGGCCCGTCTTCATACGGGTCCTCTTCGCGTACCGAATGACCGACGTTACGGCTCGGAGACCACGACCGTGCCGTTCACCGGCGCGTCGATCAGCTCGACCGTGCGGCCGGACGGCCACGTCACGTCCAGCCTCTCGACGCGCGTCGCGTCTCCAAGACCGAACAGCAGCCGCCGATCGCTCGCCGAGCAGTAGCTCGACCCACTCTGTACCTCGGCCATCCTGGTCGCGCCGGCCGTCGTGACATGCACGCGCGCGCCGATGCCGTCGCGGTTGCTCACAGACCCTTCGACGATCACCCGGAGCCAACTGCGCTCCGACCCGCCGTCGTTCCGCAGCAGGACGGCCGGTTGGTTCGAATTCGACACGAGCACGTCCACATCGCCGTCGTCGTCATAGTCTCCGAACGCGGCGCCGCGGCCGACATGCCGCTCGCTGAAGTAGGGGCCGGATTGGCTCGACACGTCCTCGAAAGCCCCGCCGCCGACCCCGCGAAACACCTGATCGCGCTGCGGATACGTGTAGGCGTCGTTGAGCAACTCGATCACGTCCTGAACATGGCCGTTGACGACGAACAGGTCGAGAATGCCGTCGTTGTCGAAGTCGGCGAAGTCTGTCCCGAACGCGGTCATGGGGAGGGTGGGCGCGCCGACACTGGCGGCAGTGGTGGCGTCCATGAAGTAGCCTTGTAGGTTGCGATAGAGCGTGTTGGTCTCCGTCGTCGAGTGCACGGAGATCAGGTCGAGCCAGCCGTCGTCGTCGATGTCGCCGAAGTCGACGCCCATGCCTCCCTCGGGGAGACCCATGCCGTTGTATCCGCAACCCGCCAGCAGGCTGACGTCTGCGAATGTGCCGTCGCCATTGTTCTCGTACAGGAAGTTGCGCGTGGTGTCGTTGGCGACGTAGATGTCCGCGAGGCCGTCGTTGTTGTAGTCGGCGATGGCCACGCCCAGCCCCCGCCCTTCAAGGGGATTCACGACTCCCGCTGACTGCGACACATCCGCGAACGTGCCGTCGCCGTTGTTTCGATACAGGACATCGCCGACGCCCTCGAACAGGCGCGGATGGCAGTATTCGAGAAGATCCGGGTTGTCAGCGTTGCGGCACGGCAGCATGTCCAACGGCGCGTGCAGGTAATTCGCGACGAACAGGTCGAGCAGGCCATCGGCGTCGTAGTCGAGGAAGGCGGCGCTGGCGCCCCAGCGGTCGTCGCCTACGCCCGCGTCGCCGGTGACGTCCGTGAACGACCCGTCGCCGTCGTTGCGGTAGAGGACGTTGGGCCCGTAGTTGGTGATGTAGATGTCCTGGTCGCCGTCGTTGTCGTAGTCCGCGACGGCAATGCCCATACCGTACCCGGCGTCGTTGGCTACGCCGGCCGTTCCGGTGACATCGCGGAACCGGCCGTTCCCCACGTTCTCGTACAGCGCTCCGCCGGGGTTGTCGGGTGGGCGTTCGTCGGGGAGGAAGCCGCTCTGGACGAGGTAGGCGTCGAGGTCTCCATCGCCGTCGTAGTCGAGGAACGCCGCGCCGGCGCCCATCGTCTCGGCGATGTGCTTGCGACCCGTCATGCCGGCAACGTGTTGGAAGGCGATGCCGGACGACTCGGTCACGTCCGTGAAGGTCATGGGATCGCCCGCGTCGGCCCACGTCGGGGGCCCCAGGCCGACCAACAGCAACACGACGCACGCGCGTCCAAGGCACGAACGCGGGGCCGCTCCGTGGAACGAATGGACGTCTTCCCCTCGCGGGGGAGTGCTGAGATGGGGTCCGTCAGCCGTCGGCCGCGCCACAGCGCTCCTACCCAAGTAAGCGCCAGGAGACGCCGAGTGCGCCGCCTGAATCCGCACGACGCGCGCGCTCTACCCGCCGTAAGTGGCGGAGCGGGCGCGGACGAGCCAGCACGACGCGTGACCGCCGTCGTCCCTAGCCGAACAGCCCAGGGAGCTTCATGCCGCCGGTGACCTTCTCCATCTCGCCTGCGGCGACCTCCTGCGACTTGCGTCGCGCCTCGTTCACCGCGGCGAGGATGAGATCCTCCAGCATCTCCACGTCATCGGGGTCGACGACCTCCGGCGCGATCGTGATGGAGATCACTTCCTGGTGTCCGTTGGCCACGACGGTGACCATGCCCCCTCCGACTTTCACTTCCACCGTGCGGTGCGCGAGTTCTTCCTGAACCTCGAGCATCCGCTTCTGCATCTTCTGCGCCTGCTTCATCAGGCCGCCCATGCCCTGATTCACCCGCGTCTCCCTATTCGGTGGCGTCGTCGATGTCGCCCGTGAACACCGTCAGAACCAACTGTTCTTGCTCTTCGTGCTCTGCGTCCGCCGTCTGCTCATGTGCGCGTTCGGCCCGTCCCGCTTGCGCGTCCTGGCCGATCGTGAAGACGATCGGCCGCGCGCCGCCGAGGATTTCCGCGAGGATTTCGTCTATGACAGCCGACTTCGCCTTGGCCATGTTCAGGTTGATCATGCTACGGAACGTGAGCACGATGCTATCCCCACGCACGCCGGGCGCGGCCTCGTGCAGTGGGCCGGCCAGGGGTCCATCCCGTTGGGCCACCGTCTCGAGGACGACCTTCCAGACGGTCTGCAGCCCCTCCTCGGTCAACGGCTCGGGGGCAGCATTCGGTTCGGGTGGCTGGACATCGTCGGGGGCGGTCTCGGGTTCTTCGTGCGTCGGCTCATGCTCGGGTTCCGGGCCCGCGCCCTCCTCGGGCGGATCGGGCTCCGCAACCGGGGCCGGTCGGGGCATCTCGACAACGGGCGCGGGCGCGGCCTGCGCGGCGACTGCCTGCCGGATTCCGACGCCCTCGCTTGCGACGCGCGCCTCGAGTTCCTGTAGCTGATCGACGACCATGTCGAGCGGAATCGGGTCCTCGGCGTGGCAGATGTCGAGCAGGGCCAGCTCGAAGTTGTACGCGTCGTAGCCAAGCGTCTTGATGTCGCGCTCAGCGTGCATGAGCGTCTTGATCGCCCACTGTACGCGTCCGCGATCCAGTCGCTCCGCCTGCCCGCGCATCTGCTCGATGAGCGATTCAGACCCCTGCACGGTCGCGGCGAGGTCCGCGTGGATCTTCAGGCGCATCAGGCCCTGGAAATGCCCGACCAGATAGCGCAGGCACTGTGTCACGTCGGCGCCTTGCCCGACCAACTCCTGAGTGCAACGCACCGTCGCGGGCGCGTCCCGAGCGATCAGCGCTTCGATGAGCTGCCCCATGACGTACGCGGAGCCGAACCCCAGGATGCGACTGACGTCGTCGGCCGTCGCGGAGCCGTCGCTGTAAACGATGATCTGCTCGAGGATGCTCTGGGCGTCCCGCAGGCAGCCCTCCGACTGCTGCGCGATCAGCCCGAGCGCGTCGGCGTCGAGCTCGATGTCCTCCGTAGCCAGCAGCTCCTCGAGGCGCGCCGTTATCTCGGCGTGGGCCATACGGTGGAACTCGAACTGCTGGCACCGGGAGAGGATCGTGGGAGGAAACCGATCCTTCTCGGTGCTCGCGAAGACGAAGACGACGTGGGATGGCGGCTCCTCCAGCGTCTTGAGGAACGCGTTCCACGCGGCCGTGCTGAGCATGTGAGCTTCGTCGATGATGTAGACGCGGTACTGCGACGACACCGTGCCAAGTTTGACGTTCTCGCGTAGCTCTCGGATGTCGTCGACGCCGTTGTTCGACGCGGCGTCGATCTCGACGACGTCGAGCGATCGGCCGGTGCGTATGGCCTCACAGGAGTCACACGTGTCGCACGGCTCGGGCTCGTCGGCGCGCTGCGTGCAGTTGAGCGCCTTGGCGAATATGCGCGCCATTGTCGTCTTGCCGACGCCGCGTGGGCCGCTGAACAGGTAGGCGTGGTGCACGCGCCCGGTACGCAAGACGTTCTGCAGCGTGCGGACGACGTGCGTCTGTCCCACCACGTCCTGAAAACGCTGAGGACGCCATTTACGCGACAGAGCGATGTACGACATGGGCTCACTCGGGATGCGGACGGCGAGGCCGCGAACGGCCGCCTAACCACGCGCCATCGGGTCGGCGATGACGGGACGCGCGCTCGCGCCGCCATCTGATTCCTGTAGTGGTCGTGCACCCACCGTCGACCACACGCCTTCCGAGCGTTACTGCGGCAGTTGACTCGGGTCAGGCTACCCCACGGCACACGCTTTAACGCTTACCGCTGCTTCCTCCCGGACCTGACGGGATTCGGCGTCTACACGTTGCGTGGGACCCGGCCTTCAGCGCCACTTACCGAAGCCAGACCTCACAAGGGTGGGCCTCGAAGCGGGGATTCCGTCCTGCTATAGCGGATTGCAGGTGCAGGGCACCGCTACCTCCCCACGTAGCACGACCATTGGAGATACTAGCAGCGGGCCCGTATCCGGGCAAGCCGCCCGCAGACGGGTGAGGGCGCGTAGGTGGCCCCCTGGTCGCCTTGTCGCGCCGTGACCGCTGCCAGAATACGACTCGCCCACGCCGTCATTCCCCCCTGGCTGCGCGGCACATGGCGGATACCGAGAGCGACACCGACCGACTGGAGATGGCCCATGTCCTGTTCATGGATCTGGTGGGCTACTCCCGCCTGCCTCTGGCGGAGCAAAGCCAGCGCATAGAAGCGCTCCAGGACATCGTCGGGCGCGCCCCTACCTACAGGCAGGCCGAGCCTGGTAACACGCTCCTGAGCCATCCCGCCGGCGATGGCATGGCGCTGGCGTTCCTCAACGATCCCTCGGCGCCCGCACGCTGTGCGCTCGATATCGCCGCGGCCGTGCGATCCTACGACGACCTTCCCTTGCGCATGGGCATGCACGCCGGCCCAGTCTGCCGCGCTGAGGACATCACCCGAACGGCCAATGTGCGTGGCCCCGCAGAGGAGTACGCGGCCGCGATCGAGGTGGGGTCGCACATGAGCCCTGACGACGCGATGGCGCTCGCCCGTGGACAGCTCAGCCTCGAGGGCGCTACGGCGCCGCGAGCGTCGGCCGGCGCCCTCGGTCAGCGCCCCTTGACCCAGGCCCAGATGACGGACTGTCGCGCGATCGACGTCACGGCGAGCGAGCGGGGATTGAAGACGGTTGGCTGGCCAGCCATGGCGCCCGCCGTCAGACGTTCGAGGCCGTCTCCGTCCGGCTTCACCATATAGATGTCGCTCAGATCGAGGGTACGTCCAGAGCCGAGCACGATGCCGCTGCCGTCGGGCAGCCACGTCGGCCAGCCGTCGGGGCTTCCCTCGTGCAATCGGGTCGCGGTTCGAAATGAATGCGATCTCCGTCCCATCGGGAGACCACGCGGGCCGGCCGTCGGAGGCGGGATGCGGGCCGACGGCAGCGACGTTCCCGCCGTCCGGCTCCATCGCCATGATGCTGTGGCCATCGCGGAAGAGGATGCGGCTGCCGTTGGGAGACCAAGCCAGCGGGTCTGGCTTCCGCGCCGCAGGAATCGATCCCCGGCTCCGTCTACCCCTACCGTGTAGAAGCCGATAGGGTCGACATCACGCCACGAGTGGTAAACGAGGGTCTGGCCGTCAGGAGACCAGGCGGGCGACCCATCGCTGAACTCCTGTTCCGTCAGTCGTCGCTTGACGCCCTGCGGGGTGTACAAGTGGATCCCCTCGCGCGTCGTGTCTACCGCGATGTACCGGCCGTCGGGAGACCATGTCGGGCAGGTCGAGATCAGGCCATCCGTAAGCAGCCCCAACTCCTGCACCCGCCGATCCGTGACATAAGCCTGCCGCGACCCGTCTCTTGAAGACACGAAGGCGAGCCGTGTCCCACACGGCAGCGCGGCGCGGCCGACGCCCGCAACGCGATCAGAGTTAGTGCGGCTGTGATCGTCGCGAAGATGCGGGCGCGCCTTCGGTCACCGGTCACAGTCGGCCCTCCCCGGGGCTCCGGCCGGCATGTGTCCCAAGGTGTCTGCGCAATATGCAGGACGGTGCACGGCCCGGACACGTCGGGGTCATCGCACGCGGGCCGGCGGAGGAGACGCCGCCCCTGCGCATCGCCTTGATGCGAAGCCCATCCCCTGCAACACTGAGATCAGCGGCCCGACGACACGGACGAAGAGAGGATGCAATGGCGACCGTTGTACACGTGACGCACGAAGCGACGCACAAGATCGGGGGCATCGGCGCGGTCCTGGACGGCCTGCTGACGTCACACGCGTACCAGAACGCGATCCGCCGGTCGATCCTGGTGGGACCGTGGTCGCTCGGAACGGCGCCCGACGAGCGACTTGGCGCGGCTGGATCGCAGATTCTGTACTCCGTGTGCGACGGCATCGACGAGGGTGGATGGCGTCGCGTTTTCCGACCCGTCGAGGAGGAGTACCAGGTCTGGTTCACCTACGGGACGCGCCCGTTCCAGGACATGGCGACCGGCGAGACAATGGACGCCGAAGTCCTCCTCGTGGAGACGTCTGGACTCAGCGCGGCTCGGTACGCCTATCAGAAGGCGACGTTCTACCAACGCTTCGGAATCGCTTCGGGCGACTACGAACACGAGCCGGACTACGAGCAGTGGATGCGCATCGCAGAACCTGCGTACGACGCCGTGATGGCGATGACCGCAGGGGACGACGGGCCGGTGACCTTCATCGCCCACGAGTACATGGGCATGCCGACCGCGCTCAAGGCGGTCATGGAAGACGAAGAGGACGTATACACCGCCTTCTACGCCCACGAGGTGGCGACGGTTCGTCCACACGTCGAAGGCCACCCAGGCCACGACACCCGCTTCTACAACGCGATGGACGAGGCGCGTCGGCACGGCCTGTACATCGAGGATGTCCTCGGCGATCAGTGGTCGGCGTATCGCCACGCGCTCATCGACCGCGCGCAGTTCTGCGACGCCGTCTTCGCCGTCGGCGACCGGGTCGTCGAGGAGTACGAGTTCCTGAGTCCCACGTGCGCGGAGGCGCCCATCTCGCTCGTTTACAACGGCATCCCGTCAGCGGACATCACACTTGCGGCGAAGCAGGCGTCCAAGGCCCGGCTGGCGCAATACTGCGAGAACATGCTGGGATACACGCCCGATCACGTGTTCACGCACGTCACCAGACTGGTGATGAGCAAGGGACTGTGGCGCGATCTGCGCGTGCTGGAACATCTCGACAAGCGCTTCGACCAGGCGGGCAGGTCCGGCGTGCTGTACGTGCTGTCCACCGAGATCGGCCCAGGCCGGCCGAGCGACGCCGTGCGGAGCATGGAGGCCGAATACGGCTGGCCCGCTGCGCACCGCGAAGGCTACCCCGACCTCACCGGCCTGGAGATCGACTTCCACCGCTCCGTCGTCACGTTCAACGCGCAGTCGCGGGCGATCAAGGTGGTGTTCGTGAACCAGTTCGGGTGGTCCCGCGACCGTTGCGGCGCACGGATGCCCGAAGACATGGAATTCATGGACATTCGCAAGGGGTCCGACGTGGAGTTCGGCATGTCGGTCTACGAGCCGTTCGGCATCGCGCAAGTCGAGCCGCTGAGCTTCGGAGCGATCTGCCTCATCTCGAACGTGTGCGGCTGCGCGGGCTTCGTGGCGAGGGCGACCGACGGCGTCGATGTGCCGAACGTCCTGGTCGCGGACTACACGGACCTCGGCTCGGGGTACACGGGCGTCGACGGGGTGACACATATCGGATGGGCGGAACGCGACGCGATCGAACGGCGGAATTCGGCGGATGTCGCCGACGCGCTATACGACCGGCTTCCGACGACCGACGCGGAAACCGACACGATGCTGACGAGGGGACGCGAGATCGCGCGGGGCATGAGCTGGGACGTTGTCACCGAGGACTACTTCCTGCCCGGTCTCGCGCGCGCCCGCGAGTCCCGCGGATGACGGAGCGGCACATTCGTGTTCGCGCCTGCGGGGTGTTCCGTCGGCACGACGAGGTACTACTCATCCGTCTGCACAACCCCGACACCGGGTTCACGCAATACATCACCCCGGCGGCGGTATGGAATACGGCGAGGCGTCCGAGGATGCCGTCCGGCGGGAGATGCGCGAGGAGCTCGGCGTCGAGGTGTCCGACGCGCGTTACGTGGGCGCATTCGAGAGCCTCGGCACAACCTCCGAGGGCTTCCTCTCGCACGGGATGTCGCTCGTGTACGAGGTGGCCACGGACGATGAAGCGTTCTACCGACAGGAGACCGTGGTCGTGGACGACACGGCCGCGACGTTCCCTGCGGTATGGCGACGCATTGCGGAACTCGTCGCGGACGAAGCCGCCGTCGGGGCAGGACTGCGACGCGTTCTCGGGTCGATGATGGGATGGCCCGGCGAGCACATTCGCATCCGGGCATGCGGTGTCTTCCGCCGGGATGACGAAGTCCTGCTGATCCGAGAGTACAACGACGCCGGAGTCGCGCGGTATTGGGCGCCCGGAGGCGGCGTTGACTACGGCGAGCCGGTTGAGGACGCGGTCCGCCGCGAAATGCGCGAGGAAGTCGGCGTCGAGGTCTCCGACGCACGATACATCGGCATGTTCGAGAGCCTGGGCGACACCCCCGATGGACACCTGGCGCACGCGATATCGCTCGTCTACGAAGTGGCGACAGAGGACGAGCATATCTATGGGCAGGATGTCGTCCCGATCGAAGACAACGGGCTGCCCTTCGCCGCTGTGTGGATTCGTCCCGCGGATGTCCCGGCCGGAACATGGGATGTGGCGGGCGGCCTGCCGGAGGCGCTGGCATCCATGCCGGACGATGCCCTCGACAGGCGACGACGGGACGCGCACACGTAGAGATTGGGACGCATGAGAATCACCGACCTCAGAGTCTTCCGAATGGCCGCTCCGACCGGCGGCAGCACGAACTGGATGTTCGTCCGCATCGAGACCGACGAAGGTATTCACGGCATCGGCGAGGCCAGCCTGCAGTACAAGGACGACGCGCTCGAAGCTGAACTGCTCGACTTCCGCAAGTTCCTTATCGGCAAGGACCCGTTCCGCATCGACCATATCTGGACGTCGCTCTACCGGCGCGTGACGTGGACCGGAGGCGCCGTGACAATCAGCGCCATTAGCGCCATCGACCTCGCACTGTGGGACATCAAGGGCAAGGCGCTTGGGGTCCCCGTGTACGAGTTGGTGGGCGGCGAGTCGCACGACCGCATACGGATCTACGCCAACGGCTGGTTCGGCGGCGCCGACGCGCCGGAGTCGTATGCCGAGAAGGCCGCGGCGGCGGTGGCGGACGGCTATACGGCCATCAAGCTCTACCCGTTCTCCGGGACGCAGGGCGCCCGGCAGGATCGGCTCTCTCGTGGCACGGCCGTGGTGAAGGCCGTACGCGACGCGGTCGGGCCGGACATCGAGATCGCCATCGACATCCGCGGCCGCATGAACATGTGGAGCGCGCGGCGCGTGGCGCAACGCCTCGAGCCGTACGATCTCGCGTGGCTCGAGGAGCCGGTGATGTTCGACAATGTGGACGCCATCGCGCAGCTGGCGCGGGAGGTGAACGTCCCCGTGGCGACGGGCGAGCAGCTCTACACGCGCTGGGAGTTCCGCGCGCTGTTGGAGCAGAACGCCGTCGGCATCATCCAGCCGGACATCTGCCATGCGGGCGGCATGTCGGAGCTGCGGAAGATCGCGGCGATGGCGGAGACCTACTACGTGATGGTCGTCCCGCATAATTCGAACGGGCCCATATCGACGGTGGCCAGCCTGCATCTCGACATGTCCATACCGAACTCCTACCTGCAAGAGGTGTTCGTGAACTGGCTGCCGGTGTACGGCGAGGCGCTGACGAACCCGTTGGTCATCGAGGACGGGCATTGCCGTCCCCCGGACGGCCCCGGCTGGGGCACGGACATCGACGAAGCCGCCTTGGCCAAGTACCCACCGGTGGCGTACACGCCGGTCGAGTCGGAACCGTACCTGCAGTTCTGATGCCCGCGGCGGATGTCGCTTCCCCGCGCGTCTTGCCATCGTCGCCCGTCATACTGAGGGGCTACAGCTTCGCCCTCGCGGCCGCAAGGATGTCGTCGATATCGCTCTGCGTGTCCGGGCACAGGGCGTATTCGTGCGCGGCTCGGACATCGGCTACCAGTTCGTACGTCCGCTCACGGATGGACACCTCGCCTTCCGCTTGCCACGAGCTGAGGAAGCGTCGTTCGAAAAGCCTGGGGCGCCAGTAGAGATCGCGATGCTGATGCACGGTCGTCTCCAAGCCCGTGAAGCCGCCCTCTTCGACTCCGGCTGCGATCTCCGCGAGGCACGCCTCGGGCGAGCACTCGATGTCGAATCCCCGCGCGATCCTCGTGACGTGGTCCTTGATCTCGATGTCGTACAGAAGCTGCTCGGGGCTGAACACCTCGTCAAGGCTGATCGTCCCCGCATCGCCGAAATGGCGCGCGCCGAGTAGCGCGCCGGCCGTCATGAGGCTTGCCTTCTCGGCGCACGCCTGCGGGCCCGGCGCCTTGGCGCTGGTGTGCATGGTCGTGATCGTCGGGGCGGAGGAGCGGCCGTGGAAGTGGGCGTTGACCTGGGTGTTCACCAGCTGCAGCAGCAGGTCCTCGGCCGTGCCCAGTGACATCGCCAGGCTCGACAGATCTACCGGACAGATACGGATGCTCCAGTGCACGGGCAAGCCGGTAAGCTCGCGGACCAG
Source organism: Candidatus Poribacteria bacterium (assembly GCA_002687025.1). GTDB lineage: Bacteria > Poribacteria > WGA-4E. The sequence goes on along the minus strand of NYZG01000315.1, from coordinate 4,228 downwards.
GATGGCCGCCCCGGCGGCCTCTGCCACGGACAGGGCGCAAGCGTTACCCACGCCGATGGGAGCCGAGCACCCCAGCGAGCTCATGTCGCTCACGCTGACGGACGTGAACCTATCCGCGAAATCTACGACGCATCTCAAGGACTCGCCCGCGAGTGTGAGGGGGCTGAATACGTAGACCGGATAGCTCCGAAGGGGATGTCCTAGCGCCTCGGCCATGTCCATCACGTAAGGCAGGCTTTCGCGCGACTTGGCGTCGACGGGGCGCCGTCCCTGTTGCGAGTACGTCGCGGCGACCCAATACTGGACGACCGGCTGCAGCACGGGCGCCACATCCGTGGGACATCCCGGCGGGCTCGACACAACGCCCATGGACGCCAGTCCATCGACGAGCTTCGTAGCCTCTATCAGGCGCGGAGTATCGAACGGCACGATGCCGTCGGTCTCGATGTCGTGCACATGCTGCGGGTAGGGACTAACGGACAGTTCAATGAGTGGCTCGCGGCCGTCCTCCGAGGTGGGGCCTGGTGGGGAGGACTCGCCGTTTCGGGCCCGCTCCTCGTCGAGGAATGCCGTCGTCACGTCCGCTTCTATGAAGACGCGGTCGCCTCGGGTGCGGAATCCGGCGGCGCATAGGCGCCTTCGCGCGTCGTCGTCGTGGACGGCTATGCCCACCTCCTCGAGGATGCGTAGCGCCGCGGTCTCGATGTCATCCAGCTGCCGCCTCTCCAAAGGACGCGGGTTACTGATCACGAAGGCATCGGCGCCCATGTACTCACCTTCCCAGACGGCCTGCGGGTCCGTGCGAATCGGTCACGCGGGATGTCGGCACGCCACCTCTGCCAGCATAGCCCTGAAGTGACGCCGCCTCCAGGGGCGCCTCACGCGGGAGGGCCGCGACGTGCTATGTTGTGTGCGGGGCGCGTTCGGCAGATTGGCGACGGCGACGCAGAAGGACCGAGAACGGATGAAGACTACGCTATCGTCCCGCGAGCGCATACTGCTGGCGATCGACCACAGGGAAGCGGATCATGTCCCGCTCGCGCTCCACCCGTTCGGCTGGCACCCGCCGAGAGGGCTGGAATACGGCGATGAATTCGAGCGCGTAGCGAAGTTCCTCGCCTTCGGGATCGACGACACCGTTGGGCTGCATCCGCCTTCGCGCCATCACCCGGATGTCACCACCCGCACACGCAGAACAGCGCCGCCCGACGAGCGATACCCCTTGCTACATAAGGAATACGGGACGCCCAAAGGCGCCATGAGCCAGGTCGCGCGGCAAACGGACGACTGGCCACACGGAGACGACGTCCCGGTCACGAGCGACCACAACATCCCGCGCTCGACGAAGTTCCTGGTGGAAGACGAGGCCGACCTTGAGAAGCTGCCGTACCTGTTCTTCCCGCCCGACAGAGGCCAGCTAGAGGACTTCCGCGAGCAGGGAGACGCGACGAGGCCTTTCGCCGAGGAACACGGCGTCATGATCGAGGGACACTGCGGTGGCTTCGGCGACTACGCCGCGTGGTTCATGGGGCTGGAGAACCTCATGTTGGCGATGTACGACCGGCCGGCATTCGTGCACCGTCTCCTCGACACGATCCTGGAATGGGAGATGCGCGACCTCGATGTCCTGTTGGACCGCGGCGTGGCGGACATGGTGGTCCACCGTGGATGGTACGAGTGCTCGGACTTCTGGTCGCCGCGCTTCTACCGCGAATTCATCGCGCCGCGGCTGGCCAGGAAGATTCAGGCGGCCCACGAGGCGGGAGTGCGGTTCGGCTACATCATGAGCACGGGGATCATGCCCCTCCTGGACGTGTTCCGCGAGCTCGACTTCGACGTGCTGATACACGTCGACCCGGTGCAGGGCGGCGTGGATCTGGCCGCGCTTCGGGACGCGATCGGCGATCGGATCTGCGTGTGGGGCGGGATTAACGGGCCGGTGACGCTCACGCAGGGCAGTCGCGACGACATACGCGACGCCGTGACCCACGCCATCTCCACCCTCGGGCCGGACGGCGGCCTGATCCTGGAACCGGCCGACTGCCTTACCGAGGACATACCGGCCGAGAACATCCTCACGCTGATCGAGAGATGGCGGGAAATCGCGACCTATCCCATCCAGGTCTGACTTAGCATGGGGACGCGCGCGCAGAACGCGCCGAGAGGAGGCAGTGCGGATGACGGACGCGGCGGACGGCGGCGGCCGACACACACTCGATCTGAGCGGGCAGCAGTGGCAGATGGAGGGCATCCGCCCGGGTCAGGGGGTCGAGGAAGGGTTCCACGAATACCACGGCGAGACATGCGCGAGCACGTACAACTGGAACGGCGCCGAGACACCCGGCGACGTCTACACCGACCTGTGGCGCGCGGGCGTCATCGACGATCCGCACTACGGCCGCAATGGCATGAAGGCCAAGTGGGCGATGGAGCTTGAGTGGTGGTACCGACGCCAATTCCGCGCGCCTGAGGAGTGGGACGGCAAGGTCGTCCGGCTCGTGTTCGAGGGAGTCGACTACTCCTGCGACGTCTGGCTGAACGGGACGTATGTCGGCCACCACGAAGGGATGTTCTCCCCGTTTGAGTTCGAAGTCGGCTCGTTGCTCCGACACGACGACGGCCGCGCGCAGAACGGCCTCGTCGTGCGACTGAATCCGCCCCCGCGGCTGTACCGGAACGTCGCCGGGCGGAAGTTCGGGTGGCATGGAGACTACTGGCGCACGCTCGTCCCAATGGGCATATGGCGGCCGGTGCGGCTCGTGGCGACCGGGGCCGTGTCGATCGACGACGTGTACGTGCAGAGCGCCATCCACGACGACGGTTCGGCGACCGTCGAAACGCAGGTGACGCTCGCGAATCACAGCGCCACAGACACCGACGCGCGCCTGAGTGTGGTCATCCGCGGGAGGACCTTCGACGGAACGCCCCATGAGGTCGAGCGGGCGGTTGTGTGCCATCCGGGCGCCACCGAAGCGACCCTCTCGGCGGAGATTCCCGACGCGCAGCTCTGGTGGCCCGGGGATCTCGGCGAACCGCATCTGTATTCCGTGACGACGACCGTCACGTCGGGCGACGGCGAGTCGTCCGACACGGTGACGACCACCGTCGGGCTACGCGAGGTCCGCATGGAGCGGAACCCGGGCTACTCGGAAGAAGAGGCCCAGCATCCATGGACCATGGTGGTGAACGGGAAGCACATGTTCCTCCGGTCGGCGAATTGGGGTGGTCCGCCGGACATCTTCTACGGCCGGAACAGTCGGGAGAAATACCGGGCTCTCGTTGAGCTGGCGCAGGACGCCAATATCAACAACCTGCGGATATTCGGCTGGCACCCGCCGGAGGTCGACTGCTGGTACGAGCTGTGCGACGAGTTGGGCATTACGGTGTGGCAGGACCTGATCCCGTTGGCGTCGGTCAGCCTGCCGGAGGACGAAGAGTTCCGCGACGCGACGTACGCGGAAGCCGTCGCCGTGCTGAAGCGGCTGCGCAACCATCCGTGCCTGGCGCTGCTCGAAGGTGGCGAGGAGATGTTCTACGGGACGCAGGGGCTCGAATACAACGCGGAGTTCCTGCTGGGCCTGGGCGAGGCGATCCGGCCGCACACGTCTCTCGGGTACGTCCCTACATCGCCTCTGCACTGGCCGCCCATCGTGCACGAACTCGGCCTCGGTGGCCCGAAAGACAGCGCGCATACGCACGAACTGTTCTACGCCATGGGCCACCGGCTCATGGAGGACTCGATCCCCGAGTGGGACTACGCGGCGATACCTGAGTTCGCGGTGAGCTCGGCCCCGTGTGTGGACAGTCTGCGGCGATTCATCCCTGCGGACGAGATGTGGCCGCCCGGCCCGAGTTGGGGATACCACTGGGCCGATCTCGACGTGTTCCGCTCGCTGAACTACCAGGTGTTCGGCGACGAACGCACGGGGTCGGTCGAGGAGTTCGTCGAGGCTACACAGATCGCGCAGGGCACGATCTTCCAGTTCGGAATCGAGCACATGCGCCGGCGGAAGCCGAAGTCGAGCGCCATCTCCATCTGTCACTTCATCACATACGCGCCCGACATGAAGTGGGGCATCGTCGACTACTTCCAGACGCCGAAGATCTCGCACGAGTTCGTGAAGCGGGCCTACCAACCCGTGCTGGCATCGCTGAAGTACGCGAAGCGCCGCTGGGCGCCCAGCGAGACCTTCTCCGGCGATGTCTGGATCGTCAACGACCTGCACGC
>NYZG01000314.1 GCA_002687025.1 Candidatus Poribacteria bacterium | reverse complement strand
TGTCGGCGTCGCTGCCGCAGCCGACCATGGCGACCGCGCCGGCGCCAAGCGCCATGAAGCCGGTGGACCGCAAGAACAGACGCCGTCCCACTGCCCTGGGATCTGACAGGATGGCTGACACGCTCGCATTCAGTCGCAGCATCGGACGCTCCTCGGCTTGCGCAAACGGGGGATGTGCCACACACGACAACTTACCGCGCGCCACACGCCCGAAAGCAAGCCCCCGACACGCCCACTGCCGACGTCCACTACCAGGGAGGCGTGATTCCGAACTCCGTTCCCACGGCCGTCAGCCCCTTCCGGTGGCGTTCGCCGACAGGAATGCCCTCCTCCCGGTATGCCGCCTCGCGTCGGGCCTCGATCGACCCGGGCAGCATCGCCTCGTCGAATCCGTCGAGGGGTTCGAGCTTCGCGACATCCGCCATGTACGCCTGGAGCTCCGCGTAGAAATCCGCCGGCTCCGCGAACAACGAGATGCGGAGCGTGATGACGAACGACCCCTGATTGGCGCCCGGCCATTCGCGGGCCTCCGGCGCGCGGCCATACGGCACGCCCGCGAGGAACCCGCCCCACGACTGACATATCGCCCCCAATCCCACGCCGCGGAATACCGTCCCCGGGGCGAGCCGCGATATCTCGATACGATGCGGATCGCCTGCGTAGCAGTCGTGGATGGCGCCGAAGTCCACCACGACGTTCCTGCCGTCTCCGGCGGGGGCGCCAAACGCCATCGGCGATCCGCCCGCCGCCGTTACGTACGGGCCGCCGTCGGACAGACCCATCTGATGCCCCGACGTCACATACGTCAGCAAGTCATGTTCCAGCGGCATTCGAGCGTAGATGCCGGCCGCCCCGAAGTGCCCGTGGTTGCCGGTGGACAGCACAGCGATCCCGTGCTCCTTCGCCTTCTCGATGATCCGCAGCGTGCCCTCGTGCGAGGGGAAATAGCCTAGTCCGCCGTCGCCGTCGAGTTGCAGGCTCGTCGGCGTCTCGCGGACGACGCGGATGTCCGGCGTCGGGTTCAGGCTGCCCTCACGCATCAGCCGCGCGTAGGCGGCTATCTGCTGTGTGCCGTGGCTGAATACGCCGCGCAGGTCGTTCGTTGTCAGCAGCTCCGCGAGCAGATGGGCGCGCTCCGCCGGCGCTCCGGCAGCCTGCGCCACGGCATCGACGAACCTGCGCATCGCTTCGTGCGGGACGCGTATGAACTCGTTCGGCGGCGCGTTCATCGGTGGCCTCCTGATCCCGGCATTGCGGCGCCTTGCCGCGCCGACGCTAGACGTGAATACGGCGACCGGCGATTGCGGATTGGTTCACCGCCTCGGGGAACGCCATGTAGCGGACGCCCTCGTCGAACGACGTGAGTTCGACCGGCGCGCCGTCCCGTATTGAGTCGACGAAGTCCTCCTCGACTCGCCAACCGGCCCTGGGCCCGTCGGGTAGCGGAACATCCGCGAGCCCCTCGTCGCCCGCGCGGGCGGCTCGGAGGTTCTCGGGGCCGAACTCCAGGATGAGCGTGCCGTCGCTGCCGTACGCCTCGGCCCGCGATGGCCCCGCGTGCGCGGCGACGCTGCTGAACTGGAACACCGCCAGCGCTCCCGATTCCATCTCCGCGAGCACCTGCGCGGTCTCCGGCACGTCGACCCGTCGCGTGCCGCCGGCCTCCGGGTCTGGCCGCGTCGCGTTCCACACGCGCGTGGCGGCGCTCGCCGTCGTGGCGTGGCCGAAGTACCGCGCCAGCGTCTCGTAGACGATACCGAGGTTCATGATGTTGATCCCGGACATGTCCTGGCGCTGACGCCAGTGGACCGGCGCGCTCGCGTCCACGCCTCCGCCCGAGAGGCCGCGCACGTGGATCTCGCGAACGGTTCCCAACACGCCGGCCGCGATCTGCGCTCGGATGACGGCGTCCCACGCGAGCATCATGGGCGATGGCACGATCTGCGCCACGCGATCGGTGCGGTTGGCGGCGTCGAGCATCGCGCGCGCCTCGGCCAGATTCATCGCCATGCGCGCCTCGCACAGGACGTGCTTGCCAGCGTTGAGCGCCGCGATAGACATGGGCGCGTGCATGTACGGCCATGTCCCGATGACCACGGCATCCAGATCGTCGCGCTCTACCAACGCCCGCCAGTCCGTCATCACGTCGGGAATGCCGAACTGGTCCGCGACCTTCGCGCCGGACGCGTGGCTGCAGTTGCACACCGCGACGATCTCCACATCGTCGATGCCCTGCAGACCCGGGATGTGTCGGCCTTTCGTGTTGCCACCGGCGCCGATGATTCCTACTCGCAACGTGCCCATCTGTCGTGCTCCCTCTGTCTGGTTAGCGACTCACTCGGGTAGGCGCAACTGCGCGAATACGGTCTCGAAGACGCCGCGGACCTCCTCGGTTCGCCGATGATACTCCGCGAGGAACGTGTCGGGATGCTCGTACCCGAGCCGCCGGGTGAGCTTCGCAAGCGCCACCGGTTCCGACGGCAGCGCGCTCACCGGCCGGTTGTCGACGATCTGGAGACGGTCCTCTACGAACCGCAGGAACACGTACGTCCCTCGCAGGCAGTCGGCCTGCGGCGTCGCGAGATGGCCGGCGGAGAGCAACGCGTCGATGGCGGCCACCGTGTTCGGCGTGCGCAGTCCGCAGTCGGTATGGCCGTGCCGAATCTGCAGGGCCTGCGCCAGGAACTCGATGTCGACGACCCCGCCGCGCCCGGATTTGACGTTGTGCAGCCTGTCGCCTTCCCGGGCGGCCTTGTCCTCCTTGCGGGCCCGGACGGAGTAGATCGCCTCCGCCTCTTCAGCAGTGAGGCCTGCGCCGTACGCGAACGCGGCGGCCACGGTCATGTACGCTTCACCGACATCGCCGCTGCCCGCCACGACGCGCGACTTCAGGGTCGCCTGGCGTTCCCACAGCTCGCCGTGGTCCCGGTAGTAGCTCTCGTATCCGGCCACCGTGAGGGCCATCGGCCCCCCTCGCCCGTAGGGCCGCAGCCGCATATCGAGGTCGTATATGGCGCCGCCAAGCACGGGCTTCTTCCAGTGGTTGACGATGGATCGCACCATCCGGCGATAGAAGTCCGCGTTGGACATCCCCTCCGTCGTCTCGCCGTCCCCGGCGAAGACCACCTGCACGTCGAGGTCCGAGCTGTAGTTCAGTTCCCGTCCCGCGAGTTTCCCCATGCCGATGACGGCGTAGCCCGCGGGCGATCCGTCTTCCAGCATGGGCGCCCCATGTCGCGCGCAGGCGTCTTCGTAGAAGGCGTCGAAGCACCGCCGCAGCACCGCCTCGGCTAGCATGCTGAGCTCGCGTGTCGTCGCCAGCACGTCGCTCTCCCCGACGATGTCGCGCGTGCCGATGCGCAGAAGCGCCTCGTGGCGGTACCGCTGGACGTGCCTCAGCAGCGCTTCCAGGCCTGCATCGGGCGCGTCCCCGAGCGTGGTCAGGCACTCATCGACGGAGCCCGCGCGTTGCGTGAATCCAGGCCCGTATACCAGCGCCTCGTACGCCAGCGGATCGCGCGCCAGCACGTCACCGAGGAATCGGCTCGTGCCCAGAATGCGCACAACCAACTCGCGAACGCCGGGCTCCTCGCGCAACACGGGGTATATCTGCGCCCGCGCCCCAGAGGCCGAGAGGAACCGTTCGAGCTGAACGAGGGCGAGCATGGGATCGGGCGTCGCGGCGATCTGCTCGAGCAACCCCTCCGCAAATCGCACGAACATCTGCCGTACGCGCGGCGTGTATCGCACGCGGTCGGACCCGCTGGCGAGCTCGCGCACGAGACGGTGCGCCGCCGGGGCGTCGTCGAGTCCGTATGCGGCCAGGAAGGCGGCGGAGTCCGCCGACGGCTTCTCCTCGGCGAGGAGCGTGTTCATTCGCCATCCAAAGGCGCTCTCGTCGGCGGAGAACAGCGTGTCGAAAGAGTCGCGGATGGTCCGCTGACGCGCCTCGAATTCCTCCTGGAACCGTGCGCCGGCATCTCCCGCGTAGCCGAGGCGCAACGCCAGCTTTTCCCACTCGACGGCGTCGTCTGGCGCGTGGTACACCTGCCGGTCGGACACGAGCTGCACGCAGTTCTCGACACGCCGCATGAAGCGGTAGGCGTCCTTGAGGTCCTCGGCCTCGGGGACGGGCAACACTCCCGCGGCGCCCAGCGCGTCTAGAGCCGGCACGGTGCCTGCCGCTCTCGCCGTCGCAACCCTCGGGCCGTGCAGAAGCTGCAGCGCTTGGACAACGAACTCCGAGTCGCGGATGCCTCCCGGCCCGAGCTTGACGTGCAGCGATGGATCGCCGTCGCGCGCGATGCGCTTTTCGATCGTCGCCTTGGTCCAGCGGATCTCGTCGAGCGTCTCCTCGACCTGTCTGGCGTCGAGCGTGGCGCGATACACGAACGGCCGCACCATGCCCAGGAACGCCGCGCCAAGCGCCGCGTCGCCCGCGACGTGTCTCGCCTTGATGAGCGCCTGTCGTTCGAGCAGCTCGCCCCACGTCTCGTAGTACGCCTCATAGCTATCGAGCGACCGCGCTAGCGGGCCGGTCTTGCCCTGCGGACGGAGTCGGAAGTCGACTCGGAACACATACCCGTCGCGCGTCTGCTTCCCGATAGCGTCGGCCAGCCTCTCCGTCAGCCGTTGGAAGAACGCCTGGTTGTCGGCGCCGTCGTCCGTGACGCCGTCCTCGCTGTAGACGCACAGCACGTCCACGTCGGAGGAGAAGTTGAGCTCCTCGCCTCCCAGCTTGCCCATGCCGATCACCGCGTACGTGGCCTCGGACCCGTCGGCGCCGCGCGGAACGCCGTATCGCTCGGACAACCCCGCCCGCACGATGCCGATGGCGACCTCGAACGTGACGTCGGCGACGTACGCCATCTCTCGGGTGACGTCATCGACAAGCGCGGCGCGGACGAGGTCGCGCACGCCGATCCTGAGCGTCTCCCGCCGCTTGAACCGACGAAGGATGGCGAGCTTGGCGTCCGGCGAGTCTACCCCCGCTACCCACTCGCGCAGTTCGGCCAACATCTCGTCGCGAGTCCGTGGCGCGTCGAGCGCGTCGGTCTCGAGGAGCCACGACAGATACTCCGGCTGGCGGATCAGGATCGACGACAGGTACTCGCTCGATCCCAAGACGAACAGCAACTCATCGAGCAGGTGTGGCACGCTGTGAAGGGTGGCGAAGAACGTGTGCGGGTCCACCCGGGCGCGAGCGTAATCGTGGAAGCGGGTGAGCGCGCGGTCGGGATCCGGCGACCGGCCCGCGGCGTCGAGGAGGCCGGGCAGGAAGTCCGCCAGGCCTTCTCGGGACGCCTGCATGTCCGCCATCGCGCGGATGACGCCGTCGGCGGCCGGCGCGTCGCGGAAGCCGAAAGGCGCGAGGGCATCGCGCACCTCGTCGGGCGTCAGCTCCCGCTCCGACAGGATGAGACGCCGCGCGTTCTGGCCCAGTTCTGTCGCCGGCATCAGCATCCTCAAACGCGGTGCAAAGGCGCGTGGAATCTAGCACGCGGCAGCGTCCGACGGCAACTTGGACAGCCAGTACGCCGCCGTCGTCGCGCGTTGACCAGTCACAGCCCCCATGCTACTGTCCAGAGACGCTTTCCCGGGTCACCGACGCCATGCTACACCACAGCGAGGACGCCATCCGAGTCGGCGGGGTGACCGCCAACCCAGGTGAGCGGGCATGCGGTCACTGGCAGGTGGGCGAGACGCAGGACGGCACGCCTGTCAGGCTGCCCGTTGTGCTGCTCCGCGGTCGACAGCCCGGCCCGGTGTTGTATGTGCAGGCTGCCTCGGATGGCGATGAACTCAACGGCATCGCCGCGATTCATAGCTTCCTCCGGGATGTGTCGCCCAACGCCCTGCGCGGAGCGATCATCGCGATCCCGGTCGTGAACTACCATGCCTTCCACGCCCGCGCGGCGCACAGCCCCGTGGACGGCAAGAAGATGAACCGCTGCTTCCCCGGCGATGCCCGGGGTACGTCCAGCGAGAGGATCGCGCACACGATCTTCCACGGCGCCGTGCTGCAATCGGACCTGTGTATCGACCTGCATCAGGGGGGCGTCAAGCCGATGATCGACGAGGTGCGCGTCCGCGTCGACCGCGATCACGAGCGCCACGGAGACTGCATGCGACTCGCGGCGACGTTCGGGATCGGCTACATCCTGGACGAGGAAGGGCCCGACGGCCAACTCGCGCGCGCGGCCACCGACGAAGGCATACCAACGATCGACCCCGAGCTTGGCGGGACGCACGGCTGGGACGCGAGCAGCGTCGGCAAGGGCCGGCGCGGCCTCCTAAACGTGGCGCGCGCCTATGGGCTGCTGCCGGGCCGCCCACGGCCGCCGGACAGACAGTACGTCGTGCGCGCCTTCACGCCGATACGGCCCAGCCGAGGCGGGTTCGTGCATTACGCCGTGTCGCGATACGACTTCGTGGACGCCGGACAGACGGTGGCGACGATGCACACCGTCTTTGGCGAGCCGGTGGAGACGGTGGCCGCTCCCGTGGCCGGCATCGTGTGGTCCCAGTCGGTGTATCCAATGGCAGCGACGGGCGAGACGATACTCACCCTCGGCGTGGACATCGAGGTACTCGACGATTGGGACCTGCCGCGTGAGCTGTAAAGGCAGCGCATACAGCGGAGAGCAACGACGCGAGTGCGACGAGCGCACGGGCGCGGATATCGTGCGCCTGACATCCGCCGATGCCATCCACCACACGCTCTACTTCACCCACGCGTCCATGCTTGCGGACGACGACACCGTAGTGTTCGTGTCGAACCGCGGCGGCGGGTGGGACCTGTTCCGCGCGGGCATCGCGGACGGCGTGATCACGCAGATCACCGACTCAGGCGACCTCAACCCGTTCTCCCCGGCGATCCACCCGTCCGAGCCGCGTGTGTACTACACGGCCGCCTCGCAGGTGCGGGCGATCGATGTCCTGACCTTCGCGGAGGATGTGCTCGCGGACCTAGGCGAGGCCGCTCTGGGAGGCTGCGACCTGAGCGCCGACGGGTCGCGACTGCTCACCGTGAAGCGGGGCGGCGGCGACGCGCTCATCACCGTCGCCACGGATGGGTCGGCCACGGACGAGTTCTTCTCTGCTCCGCGCGACGTAGGGTACGCGCAGTTCTGCCCGGACGACCCACGCTGGGTCCTCTATTCGAGCGGGATAGAGCAGCGCATGTGGACCGTCACCACGCGCGGCGTGAGGGATCGCCCCCTCTATCTACACGATTCTCGCCGGTGGGTGACCCACGAGTCGTTCCTCGGCGCCGGAGACGAGGTCCTGTTTACCCGGTGGCCGGACGCGCTGATGGCGATACGGCGGAACGGCGACGGCCTGCGAACTGTCGCCCCGATTAACGCCTGGCATGCGTCATCGACTCGTGACGGGTCCATGATCGTGACGGACACTGCCCTCCCCGACATCGGCCTGCGGCTCATCGACCCGGCCGGCGACCGGCACGCCGCGTTGTGTTACCCGGGCGCCACCTCGCAAGGCACTCGATGGACCGAGCGCACGCCTGAAACGGGGGCCGTCGGCGCCGAGACGTACGGGCCACAGTGGACTCACCCGCACCCGGCGTTCAGCCCGTCCGGGAGGTGGGTCACGTACACGTCCGACCGCGACGGCTCGCCACATGTCTACGCCGTCCACGTGCCGGAAGAACCGGCCTGGCGCCCATACGACGCCGAGGCCCCGTCAGGCTGAGCGTCCGGACCGACCGAAGGAAGAGGGGATGCCGATGAAACTGGGCGTGATCTCGGATTCGCACGATAACCTGCACAAGCTCGAGGCTGGCGTCTCCGTTCTGTGCGCGCACGATCTGGCGATGGTAGTGCACGCCGGGGACTTCATCGCACCGTTCACGGCGCGGTACTTCGCGTCGTTGCCCGACCTGGGAATCCCCTTCGCGGGGGTGTTCGGCAACAACGACGGGGAGAAGTTCGGCCTGCGGAAGATGTACGAGCCTATCGGGCCGATCCACGAGGACAAGTTCGAGGTCGAACTGGGCGGCCGACGCATCATCGTCGTGCACAAGGAGCTGCTCGTGGAGCCGCTCGCGCGCAGTGGCGACTACGACCTCGTCGTCTACGGTCACACGCACCGCATCGACGTCCGCACCGACCCATGCCTGATCGTGAATCCCGGCGAAGCGGGCGGTTGGACGACCGGCAAGAGCACGCTGGCCATCGTCGACCTCGCGGACCTGAGCGCCACTATCGAGGAGTTCTAGGCAATGTACGAGCGCATCGGCGAGGCGTCGCTGAGGAACGGCGCGTCCATGGAGATAGGCGTCGTGCTGTGCCCGGACGCAGAACACGCCGAAGAAATCCGGCCGTTCCTGGGTCACAAAGGCCAGCCGTGGCAGCAGCACATCGAGGGAGCCGTCGCCGGCCCGTTGGACGACCTAGAGACCCGCTTCTACGTCGGCAAGGTCGACGGCCGGATCATCACGAACATCATGACGGTCGAGCACGTCGGCGTGGGCATTCTGGGACACGTCTACACCGCGCCCGAACGGCGACGCCTCGGGGCCTGCACCGCCGTGATGGAAGCGCAAATGGCGGAGTTTCGCACGCGGGGCGCACGCTGTCTATACCTGGGCACGGGCTTCGATTCGGCGGCGTACCACATCTACAAGCGGCACGGCTTCGGCAGCGTGATCCCGCGGCCAGGCTTCATGAGCTACTTCGCCGACGATGGGTTCGAAGCCGCGTACTTCGCGTCCCGGCCCGCGACGGCCCGCGAAGTGCAGTGGGGCGACTGGGGCCCGCTGACCGTCCTGACCGGATCGCACGATGGCGACTGGCTACGGTCGGTCGCGTGGCGCATGGAGGGCCCCGAGAGCTTCGAGGGCGACTTCCTGGGCCTCCGGCAGCGAGTCGCCGACGGCGACGTGACCGCGCGCATCCTTGTCACCGAGGACGGCGCGCGAGTGGGCGTCGCCACCCTCGGCCGCCACCCGATGTGGGGCGAAGCCCGGCTGCTCGACGTGCTGTGCCACCCTAACTATTGGCGCGACGCCGGCAAGCTGGTCGACGAACTCCCCGCCGACGCGAAGACGCTGACCTACGTCGACTCCGACTCGCACGGAAAGCTGGCGGCGCTGACCGACCTTGGATTCGCGCCCGAGGCCGCCCTGCCGGGCCGCGTACAGCGACGTCTGCGGCGTGACTGGCGCCCTTCGTCGCCCGACGCCGACATGTTCGACGACTCAGCCTTCGAAGACACGCCGCTCGACGTGACCGCCCTCGCGCGCTGACGGCGCATGGCGACGGTTGAGCGTGGGACATCGAGTCCGAAGTCACAGGCGTTCGCGTCGCCGACACACGCCACGCCACGCCGATGCCAGTTTGACAGCCTGTCCGCGCCGTTCCTACAATGAGACAGCTTGGAGGGCCGCTCTGCGCGGTCCTTGCTTCCCTCTGCTGACGCCCGTATCACTAGCTCGTGTAGGAGAGTCGATGATCCATTCGCTGCTCGCAAAGATGGACGCCAAGATCGGTTTCGACGAGGCCAAGGCCCACTGCGACGTCCCCTGTGGCATATACGACCCGAGCGCGGCGCAGGTCTCCGCGCTGACCGTGGTCCGCATGATGGACCTGATGAGCGACTTGCTGTCCGGTCTGTCCGACTGGGACGGCGAGGCCGCGAACAAGATGATCCGCTACGTCGCGCAGAAGGAAGAGCACGCGGAGCAGGTCAAGCACGAAATCCGCATCATCTGGGGCGACTACATCAAGGCGCCGCAGGTCGACGCCCACCCGAACATCCACGAGCTGACCCACAGCATCATGACGACGGCATCCAAGTGCCGGCA
>NYZG01000313.1 GCA_002687025.1 Candidatus Poribacteria bacterium | reverse complement strand
TGGTCGCGGCGGAACGATGGTAGAGGGGCCATGGCGAGACCCTAACCCAGACACACACCTCCCGGCCAGGGGGCGTCCCAGATCAGGCTGAGTAGTCACCGCACACCATACTGATGACATGCGCCTCGAAGGCTTGTGTCATCCCCGTGTGGTCCTCGATGTAGTAAGAAGGCCAGCCCGACGGCGTCAGTGGACTGGGGCCGCCACCGAAGTGGATTCCCACAGGCAGACCAGCCTCGGCCGCGGCTCGGAGGATCGGCAGGAAGCGGCGGTTGCCGTAGAGCCCTTCAGAGCGAGCGAGGAGGAGCACCTGTACGAAGCGCTCGTCCCGGGCGCATCGCTCGATCTCCGCCGCCGACGCCTTGGGGTCGGCGATGTTCACCATGATCGAGCCGTGCCAGCGTGGGTCCGCGTCGAGCCACACGTGGGCGGCCCAGTCGTTGACGGCCCGCATCAGGGCGTTCGCGAGGTCGGGATTGCGTACGAGCGACACGCCGATCAGCGGGTTGAGTATGGCGGCCTCAATGCCCCACAGGTCGAGAAGCTGGTCCCGGGCGAACTCGGGGTCGGAACCGGGTTCGCCACCGTTCGGCGGCCAGGCGTCTCGCCGCGCGGCGGCGGCGTGCATCTTGGGGTAGAGGGAGATAGGGGGCATCTCCATGCCCGACTGTCGGACGTACTGCTGCCATCGGGTGGGCAGGTACGGCGCCAGGTCGGCGATGCCGTTGATGTAGTTGTGGACGTCCGCGTCGACGATCGGAATGTGCGTGGGCGCGGTGGCGCGGGACGCGTCGTTGTCCATGTGGGGCGCCTCCCTATGCCCTCGTCGCGGGCCCCGGATACGTCCGCTGCCATGCCTCCGTGCCGAACCGTTGGTCGCCAGACGACGCGGTCGCGTCGAGGCGCTTGTCCGTATGCCCCGCTATGGCCGAGCGCATGATTTCGGACGTGAGTTGGGAGTCGAGCTCCCGCAGGACATCCCACATGGCGGGGTCGCCCGCGAGGTCCGTCTGCTCGCCCGGGTCAGCCGCGACATCGAACAGTTGCGTGGCGCCGTGGGCGTACTTCGCCAGCTTGTGTCGGCCGTCGAAGTTCATCCAGCCGCCGCGGACGATGCCGATGATGTGGTCGCGCTCGCGCGCTCCGGCGGCGCCCACAGGTAGCACGCGGGAGTCCATGTGTGGAGGCGTCTCGCATCCCGCAGCGGCGAGGATCGTGGCGGTAACGTCCGTCAGCTCGACCAGGGCGTCCGACGAGTCGGCCTCGCCGCCGCCGGGGGGCCTGACGATCATCGGCACGTGCGTGCTGGATTCGTAGAACGTCCCCTTGCCGATCAGGCCGTGGTCACCCAGGTAGTCGCCGTGGTCGCTCGCGAAGATCACCAGCGTGTTGTCCAGTTGGCCGGCGTCGCGTAGCGCGTCGACGATCTCGCCGACCTCGTGGTCGATCTGTGCGACCATCGCGGAGTAGTGCGCGCGTATCTTCTTCTTGTGCGCTTCCGTGAATTCGGCGTAGTCCACGCCGTTCCACGGCGCGCGGTTGCCGCGGACGTTCCCGTCACGAAACGCCGGCGGCTGATCGGAGGCCACGGGGACGGAGTCGGGCATGTCGGCGGGGTCGAACGCGTCCAGGAACTCGGCACAAGGGTCGTAGGGGCAGTGCGGGCCGGGGAAGCCGACCATCATCGCCCACGGGCCGTCTTGCCCGTGGGCGCCGATGAACCGGCACGCCTCCTGCCCAACGTACCTGTCCCAATAGGCGTCCCACGGCAGCCTGCTGACGATGGCGCCACGGTTCTCCTGGTATCCGTCGTGTTCGTTTCCGTGGTATTTGCGCAGCCCCCGCTCGTGTAGGAAGTGCCAGTAGTCGTCGCGCACTTCGAGCCACCGCTTATCCTCGGCGGCGACGCGGTACGCGAAACCCAGACTGCTGTTCCACGGGTAGAAATGCATCTTGCCGACGGCGGCGGTGTAGTAACCCGCCTCGCCGAGGATCTCGGGCCATGTCGGGACGCCACACGCCGCCCGATCGGGACGGAGCCAACTCCCGTTGTCCGCGACGCCCGTCTTGAGGGCGTTCATGCCGGTCAGGAGGGAAGCCCGGGCGGGGACGCACACCGGCGAGGCCGAATACGCCCGGTCGTACCGGACGCCGTTCGCTGCGAGCGCGTCGATGTTCGGAGTACGCGCGAACGACGCCCCGTAGCAACCGAGGAAATCGTGCCGAAGCTGGTCCGGCATCAGAAACAGGATGTTCGGGCGGTCGGACATGAATCCTGCCGCGATGGCTAGCGGGCGGTCACTTGCCCATCGCCTTGAGTCCCTTGAGGCAGCGGTCGACGGCGTCCAGCGGCTCGTACGCGTCGCTCTCGTATTCGACGATGTACCACTCGGTTCCGCCGGCGTCCTCGCAGAGGCGGAAGATGTCTTCCCAGGGGGACTCGTCTTCGCCGATGACCGGGCGGAAGCCGCCGTGCCCGCCGTCCTTCGCCAACGACGGCGAGTATGGCTTGAGGTGCACGGTGCCCGCGCGGCCCGGATAGCGCTCGAGGATGTCCAGGATATCGGCGTCGCCGTGCAGGGCGTTGCCGGTGTCGAGCTGCATGACGACGCCGTCGCCGGTGTTCCCGAAGAACGTGTCCCAGGGCATCTCGCCGTCGAGCAGGCGGAACTCGGGGTGGGGGTTGTGGTAGCCGGTGACCATGTCGTGCGCGGCTAGCGTTTCCGCGATCCCGTTGAACTTGCCCGCCAGGTCGAGCCAGGCGTCTCGCGAGCCTGTCAGGTCTCCGGGCAGGCCGGGCACGATGATGTGCCGGTTGCTTATCGTCTTGTTGAATTCGATGGTCGCGTCGATTGTGTCGGGCTGCACAGAGCCATAGGGTGTGTGCCAGCCGCAACACGCCAGGCCGAACTCGTCGAGGTAGCCTTGGAGCTCTGCCGCGGTGTTCTGAGCGCCGCCGGCAAACTCGACGCCCTCGTAGCCCATATCGGCGACGGCCTTGAGCGTGCCGCGTGTGTCGGCGGCAAGCTCGTTGCGAACAGAATAGAGCTGGAGCGCGAGTGGTACGCGTGGCATTGCGTGGACTCCATTGGTCTCAGGACGCGGCTAGCTAGGCCGTGGAAGACAGTGCGGCGAGTATAGACGACGGCCGGGGTAGGGGCAATCGACGATGGCGCTGGGTGGTGGCACACGTCCTGGCGCGGGAGGCGTTCGCACGACGCGCCGGCTTACGTTGCCGCGGTGTCCCGCTGCCGGCAGGCGGCCGTGGCGCGGCGTCTATGGGGTCGACGGGCGCCACTGCTCCGACACGATGCGCCACGCGTTCTGCGCATCGCGGGCATAGACGAGCGTCGTTCGACCGCGGTCCACGTAGTCGGGGGACGCTCCCGCATCGGCGCGCCATGCGATGAAGTTCTCGTCGAAGCTCGATACTACGAGGTCGCCGTCGCGGCTCACATCCAGGTTCTCGATGTCCACCCGGACGCGACCGTATGCGCTGAAGACGTCCCGAGCGCGTGCGGCGAGTCGCGCCTTCGTGAACTGCCGATGCCCAACGGATCGATGGCCTGCGCCCCGCCGGCCCATGGTGTCCGTCTGGTGGTACAGCTCGACGTAGGCCTCTGTGTCCCGCGCCTCCCACGCGCTACGCCACTGATCCACGGCAGCCACGATCTCTGACGCAGTGGGCCCTACGCCGATGTCGCGCCCGTGAGAGGTCTCGCCCGAGAGGCCGCCCGCAGCCGTGGCCACCAGTGCAGGGGACTGCTCGGGAACGCTAGCCGCCAGCGGCACGGGAGCAGGCGTGCTCTCGGGCGCCGCACGTAGCTCCGCGACTACGGCGCGAGCGGCGTCATCCGCCGGCGCCACCGGCTGCTCGGAAGCGGGGGCAACGACGACCGGGGGCGATGTAGCCGGGATGTCCTGCGCGTCCTCGAGCGCAGCGGGAATCGCGGCGGCGGCAACGGCATCGGTCGTGTCATCCGCGAGCGCTTCGACTGTATCGGCCGTCGCGTCGGGGACCGGCGCCATCACGACCACATCGCTAGCTGGATACGTCGGTCGCGCGTACATCTGCTCGAAATCGACGACGATCGGGGCCGAACCTCGAATCGTCGTGGCTGCCGCGAGGAGACCCCCGGCAGCCGCGCTTTCTTCCTGCGCCACCTCCACGGATGGCAAGGCGAGGGCCGGCTGCGACGCGCGATGCGCAGGCCGATCCGGCGTCGGATGAATTCCCAGCGCATACCAACCCACGACACAGAACACTCCCGCCGAGGCAGAGACGAGTAGCAACGGGCCCCGTATGGCGTCGCACAGCCGCGCCGCAGACGCGCGCACGACCCGAGCCGCTTGCAGCAGCTCACGAGGCGAAAGCGCTACCACCCCGACCGCAGGGCGCCGCTCCGTCTGACCACTTCGTTCCGTGCGCTTGACACTCGGCGCGAGATCGCCGCGCATCATCCGAGCCGAGGCCGGATCGAACCCCGACGGGAAAGCCGTGCGTTCGTCGTAGCGGGCCCCGCGCAGGCGCGCCTCGCCCAGCGATGCCCCGTCGAGTTGCGTCCCTCGAAGGTCGGCCTCTGCGAAATCGGCCCATGAGAAGTCTGCGTCTCTGAGGTCCGCACGGCGAAGGTCCGCGTCGTGCAGGATGGCTCCCCGGACGTTGGCCCCGCGAAGAGCGGCGCCGTGGAGACCAGCTCCTGTCAGGTTCGCGCCGCAGAGCGTCGCTCCGACCAGGTTGGCGGAATTCAGTTGCGCGCCTGCGAGGTCCGCGCCGGTGAGATCCGCCCCTTCCAACATGGACCCGCTTAGCGCGGCGTTCCGCAGCCGTTTCCACTGCATCTTGGCAAACCTGATGAGGGTCCGCGGAACGATCGCGTACATGCCGCTCGTGGGCGGGTCGAAGCCCTGCGGGAACTGCGTGTCCGCGTCATAAAGGGCGCCGCGGACTCGTGCGCCCGTCAGGTCGGCGCCGCTCAGATTGGCCGCGCGAAGATCCGATCCGACAAGGTTGGAGCGGGATAGGTCGGCGGCCGACAGGTCCTCGCCCCTGAACTCGAAGCCGCTGAGGTCCATTCGCGCCAGATCCGCGCCCGGCTCCAGGAAATGCATCCCCAACCCAGAGGCATCGAAACCACCCGGGAATACGGTGGACTCGTCGTAGACGGCGCCGTCGAGCTGCGTGCTGAACAGGTTGGCTCCGTCCAGGTCGGCGCCGCGCAGATCGCAGCGCCGTAGGTCGGCGCCGTACAGGTCCGCCTTCCGCAGCGTCGCGCTGTGGAGGACAGCATTCGTCAGTCGGGCGTCGCGCAGTATCGCCCCATCCAAGTCGACGGAGTCGAGTCCCGCGCCGGTCAGGTTGGCATCCGTCAGCACGGCCGCGGCGAGCTTCGCCTCGAACAGCTGCGCGTCGGTGAGGTCGGCGCCGACCAGACTCGAGTCCGTGAGGTCGGCCCACCGAAGATCCGCGGAGCTCAGATCGGCGGACCGGAGGCCGGCGCCCTCCAACGCCGCCGCCTGCGCGGCAGCGCCGCGCATGTCAGCGCCGACGAACGAGGTACGGCGCCCCAGGATTCCGTGAAGGTGCGAGCCGGATAGGTCCGCCGCGTGAAGCCGTGCGCCACTGAGGTTGACGCGGGCGAGGTCCACGCCGGACAGGTTGACGTTCTTCAGGTTGCAGCCGTTGAGGTTGGGTTCGTCGTGGAGGGCACGGACAAGATCCGCCTTGGGCAGACGCGCTAGGTTCTGACGCATGGCGATCGCCCCCTCCTGGACAAGTTCTCCCACCGGTGCAACGCGCACACGATAGAGCCCTCGCTAGCGCAGCATCCGTGCCAAATGGAGGCAGCCCGCCCGCGGGGCTCGAGGACCGGCGCAAATGCGCGCCACCAGGCACTGCTGAGGGGCAATCGCGCAGCGACGGTCCACGGGATCACCATCGGCGTCGCTATTTGGCATTGCACAGTGCGACGAGACCGTCGCGAAACGCGGCCATGCCGCAGGCACGCTCCTCGCCAGCATCTGGCATACCTGACCGACGACCCCCACTATGCCCTCGGATCATCGCCCCAAACCCCCATCGGCGGCCATCGCTGCGTAAGGTATTCCGGCGTCTGTGCCCAGTCTACGCTGGTCTGGCGGCCGGCGTCGCCGCACGCGTCGCATTCCGCGACGCGCCTGTTGGCCCCTGCGCAAGGCGGTTGGCGTTCGGCTTTCGACCTCACGGGACCTGTGAGCCCGTCGCGAGGCAATCAGGCGGCGTATGTCTGAAGGGACTGTAACATACGCGCCGCGGACGGAGGGATCAGTGACCGTGGACCTGACCGGCACGTCGCGCGCGACATAGTCTCGAAGGCTCGCCGCCGCAGGCCATGGGCGCTGCACAGGGACTACCGACTCCCACGGCCATGCTCGGATCACTACCAGCGGACGCGGGCCGGGCTATTCTGTCCCCGCCTGGGGACAGACACCGTCTGCCCAGAAGTAGACTGCGCGCTTCCCGCTCAGATCGCGTTGGCTCGACTCCTCGTGTTTCCCGGTCCGCCCGTCCTTCAGCCGACGCGGACAGATCCACGGCAATCGCCCCTGCAGCGCAACGGGAGCTTCCGACAAGTCACCCGTCGAGCGCTAAGGGAGGAGACGGGTCAAACAGGAAGGCAGCCGTGCCCGGGCGTGTCGCACAGGGCGAGGGCGCCATCGGCGATCGTAGGGCCGCGGTAAGGGTCGTTGTCGACGAGCAAGTTCCCGTCGAGGTCGACATAGTCGGCCAGTGGGGCGAGTTGCGCCATCGTCGCGATGCCGACCGAACTCTCGATCATGCATCCGACCATGATCTGCAACCCGTGCACTCGGGCGAGGCGCATCATGGTGAGTGCTTCCGTGGGTCCGCCACACTTCGCCAGCTTGATGTTGATGCCGTCGACACACCCGGCCAGTCGCGCGATGTCCGCTGCGGTGCGCACACTCTCGTCCGCGATGATCGGCAGCGGCGAGCGCTCCCGCACGAAGCGCAGTCCGTCCAGGTCGGCAGCCTTCACGGGCTGCTCCACCAACTCGACGCCGCTGTCCGCAAGCCATACGCAATTACGCGCAGCTTCCTTGGGCGTCCATGCGGTGTTCGCGTCGACTCGGATGGGCTTGTCGGTGATGTCGCGGAGCGCCGCGATGATGTCCCGATCGCGTGGCGTTCCGAGCTTCACCTTGAGGACCGCGTAGTCGGCGGCTTCGGCCGCTTTGCGTTGCATCTCCTCGGGCGACCCGATGCCGATGGTGAAGGAAGTAGGAGCCATCTCTGCGGGGTCGGCGCCCCAAAGCCGCCACAGGGGCGCTCCGTACCGACGGGCCATCGCGTCCCAGAGCGCGCTCTCAAGAGCGCCCCGCGCCGACGCGTTCCCGCCGAGGCTTGCCACGGCGAGGCGCATCGCCCGTTCGACCGGCGCGTCGACCGGGAGATCGCGCAGAGCCGCAGCGTAACTGTCCACCGCGACGCGCACCGTGTCGACGGACTCGCCGTAGTAGGGGTGCGGCGCGGCCTCCCCGATGCCGTCGCCTACGCGCACGTGGACCACATGACGCACGTCGTCCGCGCCGGTGCGCGCGATGCGGAACGGGTGTGTAAGCCGCAGCGTGACGACATCGTGTTCCACCTTCATGGGAACGCCCGTTCGAGGCCGTCGAGCAGCGGGTCCACGCCGAATCGCACGGGGTCCGTTGCCGGCAGACTCGTCTCGTCTTCCGCCGCGCGCACTACGGCGTTCGCGCCGTCCTCCGACATATCGAAGGTGTTCAGCGCGATACCGACGACCTTCGCCGGACGGCGCCAGGACGCCGCTTCCTCGTTAATCTCGACAACGCGCCCCAACGGCGGTATCTGCGCCGACTGGCGCGCCATCTGCGTCCGCGTGGGCTGATGGCACAGGACCATCGCGTCGGGAAGACTCCCGTGCAGCAGGCCCAGCGTCACGCCGGAGTACGCCGGATGCGTCAGCGCGCCCTGGCCCTCTACGAACAGCCAATCGGCTTCCGTCGCGCGAGAGCGTTCGAGGATGATCTCCTCGGTGGCTCCGGCGATGA
Source organism: Candidatus Poribacteria bacterium (assembly GCA_002687025.1). GTDB lineage: Bacteria > Poribacteria > WGA-4E. The sequence continues at coordinate 12,998 of NYZG01000313.1, read as the reverse complement.
AATCGGACACGACCGCATCGACGGCGATCCCCGACCCGGAGATCATCATGCCGATCTGGCCGGTCGCGCAGAAGGCGCTCGTCCATCGCCGCCGCCGCGCGCCTTCGTCGAGCTGTAGCGCCGTAACCATCTTGCCCGTGCGACAGTCCGACCCGACGGTGAGTACACGCCTTGCCGGAACGCTCAGGGCCCGCTGCGTGCCAATCGGGAGATCGTTTGGCGCCCGCCGCACGTCCCATATCCGCGCCTCGGACGCACGCGTCAACGCTGCGAACTCGGCGTCATCCGCCAGGAACTGGTGCAGGCCGCTCATCACGTGGAGACCACGCGACAGGGCCTCGGCTATAACGCCACGCCATTCGGGCGGGAGACCGCCGCCCGGAGGCGCGATACCCAATGTGAGCAACGTCGGCCCATGGCGCATGGCCGCGTCGAGGCCTCGGACGACCGGCACCCCGACGCCAACGCCGACGACATCGGAAGCATCGCGACCGGCGTTTTCCCGGTCGATAACACAGGTGATATGTTCAGGCCGATACCGCAGTAGCGATGTCGCCAGCTTCGACTCGAGCACGCCGAACGAGCCGTCGGCGAGGATTGCCATGCGTTCGCGTGTCGGATCGAACGGACGCGACTTCATCGCAAACGCATCTCCCAGGCGCCGACGCGACGACAGCGATGGCGGGGCGACATCGTCGGTCGAGCGCGGCGCCGATGCCGACGCGGCCACAGCGGAGGGTTCAGAACCTGATGCCCAAGTCGAGGAAGGAGTTCATCCCACTGAACGTCCGCTCCGCGTAATTCACCAGCGTCTGCAGAATCCACGGGATGAGCACGAGGAGCATCGTCACGATGGACAGGATTTTCGGGATGAACGTGAGCGTCATCTCATGGATCTGGGTGATCGCCTGGAGGATGCTCACGAACAGCCCAACGACCAGCGCGGTCAGGAGGACCGGCGACGCTACCAACAGCGCCGTAAGAAGCATGCCACGAGTGATTTCGCTTACCGCTTCAAGCGTCATACGGGGCTCCTAGGTCGGACGGAATCCTGTCACCAGGGATGTGACGAGCAGGTTCCACCCATCCGACAGCACGAACAGCAGGAGCTTCAGTGGCAGCGATATCATCATCGGAGGCAGCATCATCACGCCCACGGACATCAGCGACGACGCCACGACAAGGTCGATAATCACGAAGGGCATGTAGACGAGGAACGCGAGCTTGAAAGCGGTCTGCAGCTCGCTTATCACGAACGCCGGGATCAGCGTCAGGGTCGGGACTTCGCTTTCGTTCGCGGGCTGTGGGTCCTCCGACAGGCGGATCATCACGGCGAGCTCGCCGTTCCCGGTCTGCCGGAACATGAACGCTCGTATGGGCTGCAGCGCCTTCTGGAACGCCTCGGGCTGCCCGATTTCGCTACGCAGATAGGGCTGTACCGCGTTCTCGTTGATCTCCACCCAGGTCGGCCGCATCACGAACATCGTGAGAAATAGCGAGAGACCCAGCATTATCTGCGTTGGTGGCATCTGCTGCGTGCCCATCGCCTGACGCAGGAAGCCGAGCACGATCACGATCCGGGTGAACGACGTCATCATGATGAGGATGCTGGGCGCCAGCGACAGCACCGTCAGGAAGAACAGGAGCTGGATGTTGCTCGTGAAGTTCTGCGGGCTGTCGGAGTCCCCACCGAATTGGATCGAGATGTCCGGTAGGGAGGGAATCAGCGGTACGGTCGGTGTCTCCTGCCCCTGCGCGAACGCGGGCGCGGCCGTCAGCAAGGCCAGGGCGACGCAGATGCCCACCATCCCCGCGGACCCGATGAGTGTCGTCTTCCGACTACGACGCATTGCTCTTCCACATGTAGATCGGGCGCGTCGTTCAGGTGTCGCCCCGTTGCGCGCGATCCAACCACTGCCGGAACCCGGGCACGCCCGGAAGCAGGGCGGTCTTCCCCGCGCCAGACGGATCGTTGCGAAGTTGCTCCACCGCAGAGGCATCCTCAATTGTCGACAGCGCGGTGACACTGTGCTCCGTCACGCCGAGGACGACGATCTCGCCCGCGATGTCCACCACACTGAGGAACTGCGACGGGCCTAGGGGCACCTGCGAGACCACGGAGATCGTGCCTCCACCCACCTGGCGCATGCGGAACGTCGCGCGCTTCAGCAGGAGGGACAAGCCCACCACCAGCGCCAGGACAACGCACAGCGCTACGAGGATCTTGATGGCGGATTCGGTGAGACTCGGTGCTGTGGGGGAGTCCGGCGCGGCGCCGAACTCAGACTCCAGGAGCCCGCCAACCGTGGTACTCTCGGCGTCGCCGTCGGCGGCGGCCGCCACGACGTGAAGCGAGAGCGCGCAGCACAACAATGAGACGACGGCCAGGGCGCAAGCCCCGCGCAGCCGCCCCGAGGTTGTCATGTTACGCTCCGAAGGCGCTCCGCTCGTGTGACGATCGACGTGACTTCGACCCCGATGTTACCTTCGGGAGTCTGGATGATCTGCCCGTTGGCGATCAGCCGGCCGTTGATGTACAGCTCGACGCCATCGCCTTCGTTCTTATTCAGGCGTAGGATCGAACCCGGGCCCAGCTTCAGCACTTCACGGAGGGGCATCCGAGTCTGCCCGACCTGTACATGCACGACCAAGGGGACATCCAAGAGGATGTCCATGTTGGCTTGCTCAGCCGCGGCCGCGCCATCGTCTGCGATGTCTTCGTTGACGACGTTTTCTTCCATGTGCAGCGATCCCTATCGACAGGATACGACGGACATTGACTCACTCGTACTCGTTCAGCCCGGCGACGGTGTCCTCTTCGAGGTAGTCCCCGATTTCGACCGCCTTCTTCGTCCCCGAAACTCCCATGCGGCCGCTGTACTTCGCCGCGCCCTCGACGCACACAACGACCTCAACGCCGTCTTCGTCCGACGCTACTTCCCAGTCGCCGAACTCCAGGATATCGCCCTGCTCGATCGACAGCATACGCTCAATCGTCACATTCGTGGGCGGCAGCACGACCTGTAGCATGAGCGCCAGGATGTCCGACAGGGCGCTATCCAGGGGGTTCTCCGCCTCGGCGTACGCCTGGACCGTCCTCCGAGCGCCGGCCATGGCCCCCGCGAGCGGAATGCCCAACTGGATCGATCCCTGTGCGAGTTCCTCGATCTCGACTCCCCACTGCGCGAGGATCATCTTCTCCTGGGGGAAGAAGCCATCAAGGGAATAGGTGAACTGCGCTTCCTGACCGACGACCCACGTCTCCGGCACCAACTGGTACCACGCCCGCTGCAGGTCCTCGGCGAACGCCTCGAAGATGTTCCCGAGCAGATTCTGTTCCAGCGCGCTCAACGACCGAGTTTCCACCGGCGGATGGCCACGCCCGCCCATCAGGAGGTCCACGATCGAGAACGACAGGCTCTGGTTGATCTCCAGCACCCCGCTGTACCGGCCGCCGAGATCGTACGAGCAGAGGCTGCTCGGTCCGTCGACGCGGTCCGAGAAGTCGCCGAAGGTGCCCAGCGCCAGCACCCCGATCTCAACGCGAACGTCGCGCTTGAGATGTGAACTCAGACGCCCCTCCAGGAGCGCGCGGGAATACGACTGCAGCACCAACGCCTGCGTGCGTATATCCGAGGAGCCCGCGTTCTGTTGTTGCGTGGACAGCATCTTGCCAGGCTACCCTGTGGTGCGGAATTCGAGACCGAGGCACATTCTAGCAGAGCGATGGAGGTCGTTCAACCGCCACATTGCCCGCGCCACGTGAGAGTATAGCATAGGCGGGCCGCGACGGCGCGCCGGAATCCCGCGCGGGGCGCGGCGGTCGGGCCCGAATGCGAGCGCCTGGCACGTACGACGAGAAAGGGGCGCCCGAGTCGCGCCCCTTCCGAACGTCGAGGTTGTCAGAACGAGGCCCTACGACGGCGCGTCCCCCGCAGGCCAGTCGGTCTGCGAAAACACCTTGTACTTGACCAGGATTTCGATGCGCCGGTTGAGGCCGCGCCCGTCGGTCGTGCTGTTGTCCGCCTTGGGGTTGTGCGGGCCATATCCCTGCGCGGATATCTGCTGCGGATTGACGCCGATCTCCTCGAACATGCGGAGCACCGTGTTCGCGCGCTCGGTCGACAGCCCGCGGTTGTCGGAGTATCTGGCCGCGGTCTGGGAACTGAGAGGCACGTTGTCGGTGTGGCCGATCACGGAGATCTCGAAGCTGTCGTCGATGAAGTCGCGAAGCTGCTCCTGTATCAGCGCCTGGAGCTTGGGAATCGCGTCCGGGGGCAGGTCCGTGCTACCCGAGCCGAAACGCGCGAAGCCCTCCTGCAACTCGATCTTCAGGCCCTGCGTGGTGAGCGTAGCGTCGATGCCGGGCATGTCGCCGAGGTCCAGGACCCCCTGCTCGAACTTCTGCTGCTCGGCCTCGGCCACCTGTATCATCGACTCCTCGGCAACGGTCTGCTGGGGCTCTCCGGCCGGCTCGGGAAGGTCATTGCTGCCCACGCCGTCCATGTCGGCCGACTCGGCGGACTGCTTGGGCGTCGCAGTGATGCCGCCTTTACCGGGATTGTTCGACCCGGAGCGTTCCGTCGCCTGCGAGTTCGCGGCCGACTGCTGCGCCTCGGAGCCGGTCGACATGCTCCCCGGGTCGCTGCTCATTGACGCGCCGCCACGCAGCACACCGGCGCCGGACGCCCCCTCCATACCGAACGCGAGGGACATATGGGCGAAGATGTCCTTCAGCTTGGCCTCGTCGAACTCAGCCATCGTCATCAGGAACACGAAGAACGTCAGTAGCAGCGCCAGCATGTCCGTGAATGTCGGCGGCAGCTCGCCCGGTTTCCCGGCCAGCGCCACTTTCGGCCGAAGCAGTGGGAGCAGCAGGATCAGCAGCACGAAGACTGCGAGCTTAACTAGCATCGTCGTCCCTCCCGCGTGGCGCACGCGTGCGCGCCGCGGCGTTACGCGCTGGGAGCAAGCTCTTCGCGGCGCTCCGGCGCCAGGTACATGCTCAGTCGGCTCGCGAGGATGTTCGGCGGAAGCGCCTCGCGCATACCCACGGATACCATGATTATCCCCTCGATCACGACCCGCTTGTAAGCCGCTTCCGTCGCGTTCGCGGCCTCCAGTTTGTTCTTGAGGGGGATGCCTATCATGTTCTGGAACACAGCGCCGTAGAACGTCGTGATCAGAGCGACCGCCATACCGGAAGCCACCGCCTCAACGGCCGATCCGCCGCCACCGCCACCGCCCAGACCGGCGAGCATGGCCACCAACCCGATAAGAGTGCCGATCAGCCCGAACGCGGGCGCGAAGTCGCCGAATGCGCCGATGACGCCCGTACCTTCAGTATGCCGCTCCTCCATGAACCCTAGTTCCGTCTCAAGCACGTAGCGTATCTGCTCGTCCGGGGCATTTGACGCGACCAGCTCCATTCCCTGACGCATGAACGGGTCGGGCAGATCCTGAGCCAACTGCTCCAACGCCGCCGCTCCGCGCTTGGCGCCGGCGTCGGCCATCTCGACAAGTTGCGTCACGATCGGCACCGGGTCGAATGCCTTGGCCTGGAACGTCAACGGAAGCACCTTCATCACGCCCAGCACACGGTCCAACGGGAAGCTGATGAGCAGCGCCGCGATAGTGCCGCCTAGCACGATAAGCAGGGACGGCGGATCGATGAACGCCGAAAACGGCACGCCCGAACCGATGATGCCGTAGATGATGGCCCCAAACCCCAGCGCGAAGCCTATGATTGTTGCGAGATCCATGAACCGCTCCTTCGGTTGCTTAGGGGCTAGAGGGCAACATCCGCTCGCCGGACGCCCCGAGAATTTCCATGAGAGACTGCATGCGCTCTTCCGCCCCGAGAGATGCCGCCGTTTCGCCGACATCCCCGGTGAGAATTGCTTCTATGATCTTGCCGGCATCACGTTCCGGCATGCCGAGAAGTACCGGCCGCGCCCGCTCCGCGGGCATGGCGAGGATCAACTCCGCCGCGCTTGCGGGAGTCAGACTGGCGTATAGCTTCGCCATCTTGCGAGGATCCATCGCCGGGCCGGCAGCAGCCGCGACCGGCACAGTCGTCCCGTCGGCCGTGGCGCCCGGAGCCGCAGCGCCGTTCCCGTTGACTCCCGGAGCCCCGTCCCCGTTGACGTCTGCGGGCGCTACCACCACAGGGGCCGGCTCGACACCCAGCACGTCCACGTTCATGGTTGCCTTGTACAGGACGCCACCGCGGTCCTTGTCTTCCTCCCGGAGGGCGTCGCTGCGCTCCTGTAGCGCCGCGGCGGCGACCACGAGCGTGTCCTCGGCGTCGGTCGTCGTTTCCTCCGCCGTGTACTGGCCTCGATGCGCGCCATCGACATAGCGCATTGCCCCTCCGTCGACTACCACACCTTCGGTCGCGGTGGCGACGAGGGCGTCGTCGATCGACTCTGACCCGTCCAGCCCGATGACGATGGCTTCGATGCCCACCGGCGTGAGCGCGTCGCCGGGGACGTTCTCCGCGCCATCCGCCAACCGGGCCATCACGCCCGAGGCGCGGATGTTCACGCGCAGTTCGTTCGGCGTCTCGTCGGGCGCGAGGAAGTACGTGACCTGCTGCCCAGCCGGCGCGCTGAGGAGCACATCGTATTGGAATTCGTCTTGTATCGCCCCGCGAACGGTCGCCGTGACGTTCTCGAGCTTGTTCATGTCCGCCAGGAAGCCGCGCAACGTGTCGGATCCGGTGAGGGTGATCTCGAACTGCTCCGACCTCCCACCCTCCCAGTCCTCGACGAGCTCCGCTCCGAGGCGACGCGTGATGGCGACATTCAGCGGCCCGTTCTGCTCGATCTCGCTCGCGAGACTTATATATCCCTGCCTCTGCTTCGCCTCAATGCTCGCCAAAGGCAGGTCGAGGAACTCGTCGCGCGTGGTGACCGCCGCTCTGGAGCGCAGCTGGGCGAAGTCCAGACGCATACGCACCGACGCGCCGCGGATGACAAGGTCGAAATCGGCGATCTGCCTCGACGAGCGGGCAAGCTCGTCCAACTCGGCGCCAAACGCAGTCACGAAGTCGGCGACCGTGCTGTCGCCACGGAGGATCGCCTCGGTGTCCTCGGGATCGCCGACCAGCCGCGCTGTGTGGAACAGCGTGCTTTCTCGCAGCTCGAGAACTTCCTCGCCGCCGCGCACGTTCTTCAGGAGCGACAGGCCGAACGTGTCCAGGAATTCCCCGACGGTGGTGTTGCGGCTGAACTCGGAGTAGCGGATGCGCGGGCCGGTCAGCGCCAGAATCTCCGCCTGGAATCCGCTCGTTTCGTTCGGATCATCGCTCAGGTCAAACGAGTCGGAGTACGCGACGAACGTGTACTCCTTGCCCGTCGGCGGGGCCGGGGCGTAGAGGCCGTCGTTGTCTTTGCCGTCCCACACCCACGTCTGCGTGCCCGCCTGTCCGGGCTTCCCGAGCCGTTCCGACCGAATCGGCACACCATCTTCGTCGCGAATGTGCACCGACTGGAAGGACCGGCGCGCCATGTCGTAGTTGAAGCCGACGGAGGGGCTCTTCTTGTCCCAGACGAACGACTCGCGGGCGAGTTCCTCACCTACCTCGCTGAGCCGAAGCGCGCGCGCCTCCTCGGCCGTCATCTCGTCAGGGAAATCCATCTGAAAGGGCGGATCGCCGGCGATGCGCTCCGACGCGTGCGCGCGCCGGACGATCGTGACCTCGTCGTCGATCTGCAGGTTCGGGAGATTCCGAAGCCCGGCCAACAGGACGGCGCCCCACTCCTCGGCGTTCTCGGGGGTCGCGCCTTTCGACACTCTGAGCTTGGGGTCGGTAAGTATGATCCGATCCGCGTCCGGGGCTGACGACGCGACCGCCGGTCGCGCCGGATAGTCCGCCAGCAGCACGGTCTCGCCCTCGGCGGCATCCGTCTGGTCGAGGAGGGACGCAGGCGCTGACATCGTGGCCTGAACGGTTATCTTATCGTCGTCGGCGATCGGGGGTCGGAACCCCAGGAAGGTCGCGACGTACGCGAAGTCGTTCTTCGCGGTGGCTTTGCCCTTGACCGTGCGGCCGCCCTCTCGGCCCACGCGCACCGTGACCTTATCTTCGGGCAGGCTCGCGCCGTCGGTCATGCGCACGTCGCCTTTGACGGCAAACGAATGCACCAGCGGCAGTCGCTCCACAAGCCCGAACGGGTTCTGGTTCAGCAGTACGAGGGTGACGGGAAGCAGAAGGGCCACCGCGACTACGACGCCAAACCCTATCAGGATCTTCTTAATCATTGTGGTTCGTCGCCGCTTCCATTAGGCCCTCGGTATCGCTGACTGGTCAGTTCATCCAACGTTCGCTGCTCGGCGCGCCTGCCTTCCTCCTCCACGCGCTCGCCGGTCTTGGAGGTGAGTATCTCCATCGCGCGCTTCGTCTTGTACTTCTCCAGGACGTCCTCTCGGCGCACCTGGATGGTCGGCTGCAGCGCCTCAATCTCCGTCGCTTTTCCGTCCGCCAAACGTCCCAGCGACTCTCCAGTCTTGACGTATGTGACGAACACATCGCTCGACACCGTTCCGTCACCGTCGAACGCGCCCAGCATCGCGGAACGGGTGCGCACGGCCGCGTCGAGGTACCCGTCGCGCTCCTGGCGGAGTTCCTCTTCCTCGCGAAGATAGACGGCCAGGGCCTGTTCCGCGTGCTCTTGCTGTCGCTCGCGTATCTTCAGGATTCGCTGCCGACGCCGGAGCGTGAGCTGCAGTCGATGGAGCACGCAAGAGCCTCCACATCTGACTATCGGAACGGCCGGCTGAGAGGTTGAGGCGGATTCCCCGCCGCGCCGGGATTAGGTCGTCCGCGGGCCGGCTCCGGCGCCGTCCTGCGGGAAGAGGATCTGACGAGCCGCCTCCAGCATACGAGCCTCCATGCGCGCATCCACGACCTGCGTCGAACTCTCTACGACCGCGCCTCCGCGCGTGACGGTCTGGTCCGGTGAGAATGTGAGTAGATCGTTCGCCCAGGCCTCCGGCGGCTGCTGCGACAGGAGACCGTAGTCCTCGGGGTGGAGGCGCACGACCAGGGGCTGGCCGGCTCCCAACGACGCGATCGCCTCGCGGACAACGGTGACCAGCGACGCAACATCTGTTTGCGCATCGTGCCGCAGCACGCATTCACTGACCAGCAGTACCGCGCGCGGGAGCCACGCCTCGAAGTCTTCGCGCACGCGTTCGTTCTCCGCGGCAACGACTCCCGCTCCCGCCCTGAGCGCTTCGAGCAACGAGGTGAACTGCTCCTCAATGGCCGCAGCGAGTTCCTGTTCCTTTTCCTGCGACCCGCGGTCGTACCCCTCTTGTATGCCCGCGTCGAGCCCCTGTCGATAGCCTTCTTTGAAGTTCTCGGTCTCGGTGATGTCCTCGGGCTCCGGCGGGCCTTCCTCCGCGTCCTCGTCCGGGGCGATGTCGCCCTCCGGCCAGAGCTCCTCGCGTTCCTGCTCCGCGGAATACGGGGCTCGGCGGGCGAAACGTCGATACTCGAGCCTGGTCGGGCCGACCGTACCATCGGCAGGAAGCCGTCGCACTCTCACGTGGCACGTTCCTTCCGTCGGCTATACGACTGTTTCGGTGCCGCCGAAGATGATCGTGCCCTCTTCGTTCAACTGCTTGGCGATCTCGACGAACAGGTACTGCGCCTCTTCGATCTCGGACAGCCGCCGTGGAGGCATGACCTCGAGGGTGTATTCGACCTCCTCGCGTATCGTTGAGGTCATCGCGGCAAACAGCTTCGTCCGCATGATCTCGGAGCAGCTGCGCAAGGCAAGCGGCAGCATCTCCTTGTCGGTGGACCGGGCTCGGGCCAGCACGGCCTGCAAGGCTCGGTCATCCATGCTGGCGAGGTCGTCGAAGGTCGTCAGCTGCCGTTCGATCTGGCTGCGGAGGTCCTGGTCGGTCTCGCCGATGGCGTTCAGCACGGCCTCCTGGGACGTGCCAGGCAGGGATTTCAGCAAGGTTGACGCGCCGGTGTCGCCGTGGAGGTTGACCAGCTCGTTCGACAGCTTGAGCTGTTCCTGCAACGTCTCCCTCAGCATGCCGACCCACTGCTTGTCGACCTTCTCGATGGCGACCATCCGCGACACGACTTCGGCCTTCAGCTTCCCCGGCAGCATTTCAAGTACGCGCTGCGCGTGCTCGGGCCGCAGGTGAAGGATGGTGACGGCTGCGATTTGCGGGAGTTGGTTCTGTAGGAAGTAAGCGAGATTCTCGAGGTCGTTGTCCCCGATGAAGAGGAACGTCTCGGTCTGAGGGATGTCCAACCGGTCCAGGATGTTCCTGGCCCGCACTCCGCCGACGGCCTCGTTGAGGATCATCTTCGCCGTGCCGCGGCCGGCCATCAGCCGTCCCTGTACAGACGGGTCCTCACCGAATATGTACTCGTACGCCTCCGTGAGCACGGCCTCGCGCTGCTCCGTGGAGATCGAGCGCATGCCCGCGATCTCCTTCGCGATCCGCTCGATTTCCTCGTCCGAAAAGCCCGCGATGACGGCCTTGGACCGTTCGGGGCCGAGCGCTACGAGGAGCACGGACATCTTCTGACGCGACGTTAGCCCATGCGATGCGCTGAATAGGCCGCTGCTTTGACCCTCTTCATCGTCGTCATCGTCTTCGGCGGCTTCAATCGCGGCATCGTCCACGGGTACCGGGACGTTCTCGCCATCTTCTGGCCGAGGCTCTTCCATCGCACATCACCCTTCCTCAACGGCGCGGCGCCTGGCAGGCCACGCCGTCACATACCTACGCTCGGTCAGTTGGCCTCGCCCCAGTGCTGCATCACGCGCCCAATCTCTTCGGGATTGGCGTCCGCCAGATCGGCCAGGGCCTGACGGCGTCGTCGGTGCTGTTCCTTCTCTTCCTCGTCGAGGGCGTCACGCTGACGCGCCAGAAGCGCCTGTAGCTCTTCCTCGTCCACTCCTGGCAGTGCTTCGGCCTCTTCCTCGTCCTTGGCGCCCACCTTCGCAAGGCGCGGCTTCAGGAGCAGGAACGCGAGCAGCGCGAGGGAGGTAGCGCCCAGAATCGCGGCGATTATCCACGGGTTCCGCCACCACGTCGTGACGACGACGGGCGGGGGAATCGCGCCGGGCATCGGCGCGTACCGCATGAACTCGACGGTCGGCTCCTTGATTGTGGCGTCTATCCCGTCGTAGCCGACCGCCGAGGCGACCAGACTACGCACCTGACGCATCTCCGGCGTCTCGAGGGCGCGATCCGACAGGTCGAGAGGCAGCACGCCCGGCAAGACGGCGGCGTTTATCGAAACCGTCGTGGACAGGCTGATGAGCTTGGGGGTCTCCTTGGCGACGGTGCGCGTGACCCCGGACTGGTATTCGGTGATGCTCTCTTCGTTCGTGTATGTCCCGGCGCCCTGAACCGACCCGGCGCCAGCGATGTTCGACGTCACGCCCGGCACGCCGACGGCCGACGGTATCGGCACGCCCTCGGAGTTCTCCGAGGTAATCTGCTCCTTCGACACCACGGTCTCAGGATCGTACTGCGTGGATTCGGTCTCGAGTAGATCGTGGTTCACGTCGGCGGTGACGCTCACCGAGGCGATGCCCGTGATCGTCTCGCCGGTCTGCGGGTCGACTTCGCCGATGCGGTTGCCGAACATCTCGTTCAGGAAGGCATTGATCTTCTGTACCCGTGGCTCTTCCTCCAGCTTGCGGAGCGCGCGTCTCTCGCCCTCGACCATGGAGATGGCGTCGGAGGTCTTGGAGATGACCTTGCCGCGGCTGTCGTTGATCGTGACATTCTCGGGAATGAGGCCGTCGACGGCGCCGGAGACGAGATTGGCTATGCCTCGTACTTCGGATTCCTCGGGCATCGCGCCCTGGCGGAAGGTCAGGACGACCGTAGCTTTGGGCGGGGTTTCACGTTCGGTGAATATCGCGGGCTCGGGTATCGTCAGGTGGACCTGCGAGGTGCGCACCGTCTCCAGGCTGTTGATTGTCCGGGTCAGCACCTGTTCCAACGCGCGCTGGAAGTTCGTGCGCTGCATACGCTCGGTGGCGCCCATACGCTGCCGGTCGAGCACGCCCCAGCCCTCGAGCGCCGCGCGCGGCAGGCCTTGTTCCGCCAGGATCATGCGCGCCCGGTCTTCATCCTCGGGCAGCACGGCTACCGAGCCCAGTGTCTGGTCTGACTCAAACGCGACGCCCATCGCGAGGAGTTCCCGCTCGATATCCAGGCGGTCGGTTTCAGCCAGATTGGCGTATAGCGTCGTGTACCCGCCGGGCAACGACGCGATCAGCGCGACTACGACGACTATGGCGAGAACCGGCACGCCAACGAGCAGGCCTCGTTGCCACGTGTTCAGCCCCTGCCACAATTCGCGCACCTGTGCGCCAAGCGTCGAGAAGAAATCCCTCATCGAAAACACCCTCACATCCTTGCAGGAACATGGCACGGGACCAGCGTTCGGAGCGTACCCTCATGCGCTCCGGGCGCTCGTGCGGAAACGCGCGGCTATACGGGCATGCGCATCACTTTCTCATACGCCTCGACGATCTTGTTCCGGACTTGCGTCATCAACTGGAACGACAGGTTCGCCTTCTGTACGGCGATCATGGTGCCGGCAACGTCCGACTGCTCGCCGGTTATGATCCCGCTGATCGCGGCGTCTGCCTGCAACTGGGCTTCGTTCACCTGCGCTATCGAGGACTTGAGCGTATCGAGAAACGACGCGCCCTGACCGGTGTCGTCGCCGCGTAGGCGGGCGAAGGCCGCGTCCTGGCCAAGCGCGTGCAGACGGTCGCTGCCCTCGCCCAACGGGAGCGGCTGGAGCGACATTGGGTTCGTAGGAGCCATTACGGCCTCCTTAGCCGACTAGAGCCTTCGGAGTCTTACACACTGCTCGTCTAAGTTCAAACCTGCGTTCAAACCGCGTCATCTTCACGGGGCCGGTAGACCGGAAGCAGGAGGCGTATTCGCGTCCCGACATGCTCCGTGCTATCGACCGTTACTTTCCCGCCGTGCGC
>NYZG01000312.1 GCA_002687025.1 Candidatus Poribacteria bacterium | reverse complement strand
CGGCATACAGGACCTGGGCGAGTTCCGCGCCTCGGAACTCGGCCACGGCGAACAGCGCGGCCGCCTCCATCTCCACTGTGATGCACCCCGACGCCGCTCTCCGCCGGACGCGGGATCTCGTCTCGCGATAGACTCCGTCGGTGGTCCACGTCTTCCCTTCGACGTACTCCCACTCCTGTCGACGCAGCGCGTCCGCGATCGCCGTCTGGACGCGGAGGGCAGGACGCGCCTCGGCGTCCGGCGGCAGATAGTGGTAGGAAGTGCCCTCGTCGCGGACGGCCGACGTCACCAGAACTGGGGAGCCCATTGCCAGACGGCCGTCAAGAACGCCCGCGCCCCCGCAGACCACCAGTTTACGACACCCCAAGGCGATGAGTTCCTCCAGGATCGCGGCGGATAGAGGCGCGCCGATGCCGGGCTGCGCGAAGGCGACGCGACTGCCGTCTGTGGTGAGCTCGTAGATCGGATGCGCGCCCATCTCCGACCCGCACTCGTGGACCAAGCGCGTGTCGTCACGGCGAGCCATGTCGGCGACGACATCGCCGAAGAAGCACAGCACGCAGAGCTCGGCGATGTCGATGGGCTCCAGGACCTGCGACGGCTCGATGACGGCCGGCCTGTCGTTGTCGAATTCGAGTATTGGGTAGCGCGCGACGTCCATATGGTCTCCTCAGTGGGCCGAGCTGTCGACGGGTTTACCGCACGACGGCCGGCAGGCGCAACCCGCACGGCAGAGGCGCGTCGGCGCCGTTGAGACGCCGCGCCGCGTCGGCTAGGATTGACGCCGAGGCCCGCGACCCATACGGAGCCAACCCGACCCATGCGACTCGCGGCCACATACCCCACGGCAGCGCATGAGCGCGCGGCCGAGCGTCTCGTGGCGTTTCTCGCCAATCGGCCCGAGGTCGACGCAGTCCTGCTCATGGGGTCGTGCGCCCGTGGGAAGGGACTCCAGGACATCGACTTCGCGACCGTTGTCGCGCCGGGAACGCCGGAACGAGAGAGGCGTCAGCTGTGGTCGGCTTGGGAGACATTCGACGCCGAGGAACCGACCGTGCAGGCGGTTCGCGACCTGGGCGATTACGGACGCGTCGACATGGACATCATCGACGGCGCATTCGAGCCCGACGGCCGCGATTGGACCAGTGGGCCGTCGGAGTTCGAGCTGGAGGTGGGTAACTACGTCGCCTACAGCGTCCCTCTCTTCGAACGCGGCGGCCGTTACGCGCAGCTGCGTGAGGAGTGGCTGCCCTACTACGACGACGCGATGGCGCAGGAGCGACTGCTCGAAGTGCGGAAGTACTGCACGAACAACCTCAGCCGTGTGCATACGTTCGTCCAGCGTGGCATCCATTTCCAGGCGTTCCACCGGCTGTACGACGCGTTCCGGGAGTTTGTTCAGGCGCTGTTCATCGCACGTCGCACATACCCGATCGCGTACGATAAGTGGATTCGCGAGCAGGTCGTGGACATACTCGGTTTGCCCGACCTGTACCGCACGCTTGCCCGTGTCATCGCGATACCCGACATCGAGAGCGATGCGGCGTCCAGGAACGCCGTGATCCTCGAACAGCTGTTGGAGGAGTACGCGCCCGCATGACAGACGATGTGCTACTGCTCTGCGCGACCGCAGGCGAAGGAGCAGCGATACGCGACGCGATGGACGATCGCGGCGATACGCGACACGCGACGAAGCTGACGCACGCGGGGAGGCTCGTGGGAGAGCCGTGCCGGCTCGCCGTGACGGGCATCGCGGCCGCGAACACGGCACAGGCCCTCACGAGCGAAGTCGAACGCGCGCGGCCGCGCCTTGTGCTGCAGTTCGGGATCGGGGGAGCGTACCCCGATGGGGGCCTCCGCTTGGGGGCTGTCGCGGTTGCCTCGGAGGAGCACTATGGCGACGTGGGGGTGCAGTCGCCGCAGGGATGGATGGGCATGGAAGACGTCGGCTTCCCCCTCGTCGAGACTGACCCGCACTTGCACAACCGCCTGCCCCTCGATGCAGAGCTCGCCGCGCGCGTGGGGCGCGTGGTCGGCGCCGCGGTCGGGCCGTTCGTCACCGTCAACCGGTGTTCCGGCGTCGCAGCTCTGGGCGATGAGCTGTACGGACGCACGCGAGGCATATGCGAGAGCATGGAGGGCGCGGCGGCAGCGCACGTGTGCGCGCAGTACGCGCTGCCGTTCATCGAAATCCGGGCCGCTAGCAACATGGTCGAAGATCGGGACAAGTCGCGTTGGCGCATCGGCGACGCCATCGCGGCCGTCAGCCGCGCCACGCTGACGGTAATGGGCCGGCTGTCCGAGATCGAGGAGCCGCGATGAACGCCGCCGACACGCTCACGCTGGGCTACTCTCCCTGCCCCAACGACACGTTCATATTCAGCGCGTGGGTCGGCGGGCTGCTGGACCGGGCGCCCGCCGTGGACGTCCGGTACGAGGACATCAGCACGCTGAATGACCTGGCGCTCGCGTCGGCGCTGGACGTCGCCAAGGTGTCGTTCCACGTGTTCGGTCATCTGCGGAAGGAGTACTGCCTGCTACGTTCAGGAGGGGCTCTCGGTCGCGGCTGTGGCCCCCTCGTCGTGGCCCGCGATCCGCTGGTTGTCCGAGAGCTTCGAGGCAAGAGGATCGCGATCCCCGGCCGGCGCACGACCGCTGCGCTCCTGCTGCGGCTGTTCGACCCGGAACTGACCGATCTGCCGGTGATGGCGTTCGACGACATCATGGCCGCGACGCGCGACGGCGTCGTGGACGCCGGTCTCATCATCCACGAGAGTCGCTTCACGTACGCGCAGTACGGTCTGCACGAGGTCGTGGACCTCGGCGCCTGGTGGGAACGCAACACCGGCCACGCGATCCCGCTCGGGGGCATCGTCGCCCGGCGCGCCTTGGGCGGGCCGCGCCTTCGCGCGATTGAGACGGCGATCCGCAACAGCCTCGCGCACGCGTACGAGCGACCGGCCGACATCTGGGACACCGTGCGTGCCCACGCGCAAGAGATGGACGACGACGTGATGCGGCAGCACATCGACCTGTACGTGAACGACTTCACGCGCGACTACGGGCAGGAGGGCGAGGCGGCGATCCGTCGCCTGCTGACGACCGCGGAAGAGATTGGCGCGGTGCCGAGGGCCGACCTGCCGCTGTTTGCGCAGGAGTGATCGGCCACGACGCGGGCGAGAGTCAGCGGGAATACACGACGGGGTTGATGTCCGTCGCGGCGACATCTCCTGGCTGCAGGCCGGGGAACCACGTGCGGAGGTCGTTGAGCTGGCTCCCGTTGGCGGGCTCGGTCGTGAGCGCGCCGTCGGCGTAGTATATGATCGTCATCACCTCGCGGCCCGTGGCGCTGTTGTTGCCCGGGGCCGAGTGGAGCGTCCAGCCGGCGTGGAATGTGGCATCGCCCGCGAACATGTCGACGGGATGGGACAGCCCGAATCCTCTCTCACGCACGTGTGCGCGGAGCTTCACTTCGGACTCGTCGGAAATCGGGAGATCGGCGACGAAGCCGTCGACGTGTGATCCCGAGGCGAACGTCATCACACCCATCTCGACGCTGACATCTACTAGCGGCATCCACATCGTCACAGTGTTCGTCGTTCCGAGCGGCCAGTAGTATTGGTCCTGGTGCCACGGGGTCAGGCCTCCGCCGGCCTCCTTGTAGAGCGCTTGATCGTGGTATAGCCGCACGCTGTCGACGCCCATCATCTCGGCCGCTATGCGTCCGAAGCGTCGCGCCAGCGTGTATTCCCTGACGGCTTCGTCCAGGAGCCACAGGTTCATCGTCTGTAGGAACGCCTTGCCGTAGGTGTCGCGCGCCTCCATCGGGCGGTCCTCGGAGTTGTGTTGCGCGACGGCAGCGGTGATGACCTGCCTGGACGCGCTCGCCTCGTCGGGGGATGCGACGCCCCTGAGCAGCACGTGACCGTCGCGGCGGTAGGCCGTTCGCTGCTCGGCGCTCAGTCCGTAGTGGGAGGACAGGTCGGGCAGGCTTGGCATCGGCGTCGTAGCTCCAAGTGGTCCGGCCGTACATCTCTGTACGAGGCGACGGCCATGTGGGCGCGGCGTCAGCAACACGACAGGGCATCACTGATGGGCCAGCGACGGCAAGCCAGGAATCAGACGCTGGCCGACGTTTCGAGGAAATCGGTGTGCACGTTCCCGGCGACGAAGGCGGGGTCGTCCATCACGCGGCGATGGAAGGGGATAGTGGTGTGTACACCCTCCACGACGTATTCGTCCAGGCCGCGTCGCATGCGCGCAATCGCCTCGTCCCGCGTGTCGCCGTAAGCACAGAGCTTCCCAAGCAACGAATCGTAGAAGGGCGACACGGCGTACCCGAGATACGCGTGCGAGTCTACACGGATGCCGGGGCCCCCAGGCACTCGGTACTGCGTCAGCGTGCCCGGAGAGGGCGCGAATCCCTGAGCGGGGTCCTCGGCGTTGACACGGCACTCGATGGCGTGACCCCGGCCGCGTATGTCGCGCTGGTCGAATTCGAGCTCGTCGCCGGCGGCGACGCGCAGTTGCCATTTGACGAGGTCGAGGCCGGTGACCATCTCGGTGATGGTGTGTTCTACCTGTATGCGGGTGTTCATTTCGAGGAAGTAATGCGAGCCGTCGTCCTCGACCAGGAATTCGATCGTGCCGACGCTCCGGTAGCCGATGGACCGCGTGGCCCGGATCACGTGCCGTGCCATCTCGTCGCGACACTTGTCGTCGAGCAGCGACGGGGTCTCTTCAACCAGCTTCTGGTGCTTGCGCTGGATTGAGCAATCACGCTCACCCAGATGCACGACGTTTCCGTGGTGGTCGGCGAGGACCTGGAACTCAATGTGCTTGGCGTGCTGTATCAGCTTCTCGATGTAGACGTCGGGCTTGCCGAAGGCGGCCTCGGCCTCGGCGCGGGTTGTGCGGAAGAGGGCGACGAGGCTGACGTCGTTGTGGGCCGCGCGCATTCCCCGGCCTCCGCCACCCGCCGCAGCCTTTATCATCACCGGATAGCCAATGTCCCGCGCGATCGCGAGCGCCTCTTCCTCGGTTTCGATTACCTCCTGCACGTTGCGACGAGAGCGGCGCCGTGTGCTGCTGGAGCTGGGTACCAGAGGCACGCCGGATTTGACGACGGCTTTGCGCGCGTCCACCTTGTCGCCCATGGTGCGGATGTTCTCGGCGGAAGGCCCGACGAACGTGATGCGGCAGTCCTCGCACGCCTCGGCGAACTGAGCGTTCTCGGCGAGGAAGCCGGCGCCTGGGTGTATAGCGTCGGCGTTCGTTACCTCGGCCGCTGAGATGACGGCGGGGATATTGAGATAGCTTCTGGCCGGCTGATGCGGCCCGATGCACACTTGCTCGTCGGCGAGCTGGACGTGCAGCGAGTCGCGGTCGGCCTCCGAATAGACCGCGACAGTGCGGACACCTAGCTCGCGACACGCCCGGATGACGCGGACGGCGATCTCACCGCGGTTCGCGATGAGCACCTTCTTGAACACGCGTCATCTCCTCCGTATGCGGAAGAGGGGTTCGCCGTATTCGACGGCGGCCGCGTTGTCAACGAGTATCTCCACGATTTCGCACGCGTATTCGGCCTCGATGAGGTTCATCAGCTTCATTGCCTCTACGACGCAGAGCACGTCGCCCTCGGACACTGCGGACCCCGCCTCGACGAAGGAGTCGTCGCCTGGCCGAGGCGCGCGGTAGAAAGTGCCGACCATGGGCGCTCGGATGAGCTCGGCTTCCGCGTCGTCGTCATCGGCCGGATCGGGCGGGACAGGATCATCTGGAGCGACCGGTGTCGGCGCGGGCGGCGAGGGCGAGGGCGCCTGCTCGGGGCCTCGTCGCATGCGCACGGATCGGCCGTGCTCGGTGTCCTTGACCGCGAGCTCAGTGAGGTCGTATTCGGCCATGAAGTCGGCTAGTTCGCGCAGGTCGTCGAGGTCCAACAGGTCAGCCTCCATGCCGAGAGGACGGGCTACGCCCTCCCGAGGTACTCGCCGCTACGCGTATCTACCTTCACGACGGTTCCGGTCGTGACGAAGAACGGCACGCGTACGATCAGGCCGGTTTCGAGGGTAGCCGGCTTGCCGCCTCCACTTGCGGTGTCGCCCTTGTCGCTGGGCCCCGTCTCGGTCACCTCAAGTTGCACAGACGCGGGCAGCTCGATCGTGAGCGCGTTCCCATCCTCGTCGAACTGGACCTGGACGTCCATGTTCTCCTTGAGATAGCTCTTGCGGTCGCCGAGCTGCCCCTCGGTCAGTGGGATCTGATCGTACGTCTGCGAGTCCATGAAGTAGTGCAGGTCCTGGTCGGGATACAAGTACTGCATCGTCCGCGTCTCGACGCGCACCGTCTCCACGCTGTGCCCGGCGCGGAACGTGTTCTCTTGCACTGAGCCGTCGGAGATTTTGCGAAGCTTGGTGCGCACGAACGCTCCGCCCTTGCCCGGCTTGACGTGCTGGAAGTAGTCGATCTGGTATAGCTCGCCGCTCCAGCGAATCACGAGGCCGTTGCGGAAGTCCGCGGTCGTTGCCATGCATTCTCTCCTGGCGCTAGCAGTCGGTGTCCTGCGACAGTATGCGAGCCATCGCGTCCAGCGCCAGCGTGTAACTGTCGAGGCCGAAGCCCGCGATCGTTCCCGTCGCTATCGGCGCAACGAAAGAATGATGGCGGAAGGTCTCGCGCGCGGCAACATTCGACAGATGGATTTCGATCACCGGCACGGCCAGGGCCGCCAGGGCATCCGCGATCGCGACGCTTGTGTGCGTGTACGCAGCCGGGTTGATGAGGACGCCGTCGACCGAGCCGAGTCTCTCGCCGATGAGCGTCACCAACTGGCCTTCCGAGTTCGACTGGTGGATCTCCAGCTCGATTCCGGCGCGGTCGGCGCGCGCGCGTAGCTCGTCGTCGATGTCGGCCAGCGTGGTCGACCCGTATATCTCCGGCTGACGCTTGCCCAGCAGTTGGAGGTTGGGGCCGTGGAGCACGAGAATGCGCTGCGGTTGTGTCATGCTGTCGCCGCCTCCATCGCCGCGATCGCCTCAGCGTCGGAGAAGTCATCGCGGATTTCGACGCTGCCAATTTCGGTCGGTACGATGAAACGTACGCGGCCGCCCTTCACCTTCTTGTCGAGCTTCATGGCTTCCACGACGTCGGAAGCGCCAATGTCGTCCGGGCAGTTCGTCGGCAGACCGGCGGCGGACAGGACGGCGCGCTGCCGTTCGCAGAAATCGCGGTCGACCATGCCGCGGGCCGCCGCCATCTCCGCGGCGCACACCATACCGATGGCGACGGCCTCGCCATGGAGGAAGCGGGCGTATCCGGCGACGGCTTCGACGGCGTGTCCGAACGTGTGGCCGTAGTTGAGCGTGCCCCGCAGCCCGGCCTCTGTCTCGTCCTGTTCCACGATGCGCGCCTTGATTGCCACCGAGTGGTGCACGATCTCCGCCAGAGTGTCTTCGTCGCGGGCGAGTATCTCTGCCACCCGGCCTTCCATCAGCGAGAACAACGGCGGCGACTGGATTACCGCGTAGCGAAGCACCTCAGCCAACCCCGCGCGAAGCTGCCTGTCGGGCAGGGACTTGAGGGTCGCGATGTCGATGAGCACGAGCTGGGGTTGATGGAACGCCCCAATCAGGTTCTTACCCATCGGATGGTCGACGGCCGTCTTCCCGCCGACCGACGAGTCGACCTGCGAGATGAGGGTGGTCGGCATCTGCACGAAACGGACGCCGCGCATGTACGTCGCCGCGACGAAGCCTGCGACGTCGCCAACGACGCCCCCGCCGAGCGCCACTACAAGCGACGAACGCTCCATGCGACGTTGGATGAACTGATCGTATAGGCCGGCGGCCGTGTCGAGGGTTTTGTGCTCCTCGCCGTCAGGCATCTCGGCGACCCATGCGCCGTGGCCCGCGTCCCGGAGACGCGCGGCGACATCGTCGCCGTACAGCTCGCGGAGATGCGGGCTGGTGACGACGGCCACCTGGGTCGGTCCGCCAAGAGCGGACAGTTCGGACGGCAATTCGCCACGCACGCCCGCGCCGATCCGGACATCGTAGCTGCGTTCACCGAGGTCGACTGTGACGCGGTGGTTCACTGGCTTCCTCGCTTGTCGCCGGCCCGTCCCAGTGTCGCCAGCACGTCGTCCGCAACCTGCGACACGGTACGCCCTACCGTATCGACAGCGTGGCCGGCGCGAGCGTAGGCGTCCATCCGCTGGCGCATGAGTTGGGCGATTCGGGCGACGGGATCGGCGACCTGTAGCAGCGGCCTGTGGGTCTCGTCGCGAACCCGTTCGTACGCGGCCTCCGGCGTCGTGGTCAGCAGGACGACCTCTCCCCGTTCGCTCAACGCGTCGATGTTCTCGACTCTCAACACAACGCCTCCGCCGGTCGCGATTACCACTCGCTCCCGCGCTGCCGCTTCGCGCACCGCCGCGGCCTCCATGTCGCGGAACGCGTCCTCGCCGTCGGTCGCGAAGATGTCGGATATCCCGCGACCGGCGGACGCCTCGACGAGGTCGTCGGTGTCAACGAAGTCCCAGCCCAGTCGAGTCGCCAACTCCCGGCCGACGGACGACTTGCCCGAGCCCATGAATCCGACCAGGGAGATGTTGCGGCCGCTGCCGGCCGCGTCAGAATGATCGCACATAGTCCTGGTACGACTCGTAGTTGCGGCGCATCTCGGCAAGGCTGTCGCCGCCGAACTTCTCCAGCCAGGCGTCCGCGAGCACGATCGCGAGCATCGCCTCGCCGACGACGCCCCCGGCCGGTACGGCACAGCTGTCGGTACGCTCCTTCTGCGCCGTGAACGCCTCCTTCGTGTTAACGTCCACCGACCGGAGCGCGCGCGCGAGCGTGGAGATGGGCTTCATCGCGACGTGCACGACGAGGGGCATCCCGTTGGTGATGCCGCCCTCGAGGCCGCCCGCCCGGTTCGTCTCGCGGTGGAAGTCCCGGGCTTCGTTGTCGTAGAAGATCTCGTCGTGGGCCTGCGAACCGGGGAGCGCGGCGCCGTCGAAGCCGAGCCCGATGCCGACGCCCTTCATTGCCTGGATACTCATCATCGCGGCGGCAACACGGCCATCCAGCTTCCTGTCCCACGAGGTGTGGCTTCCCAGGCCCACGGGGAGGCCCTTCGCGACAACTGTGAAGACGCCCCCGCATGTGTCCCCGCTCTTCTGACACTGCTTGATGAAGTCGACCATGCGGCCCTCGGCCTCCTCGTCTGGACAGCGCAGGGGCGACTGGTCGAACGCGTCGCTGCCGTCGAGGCTGGCGACGTCCATGTCGGTGGACTCCGGGCCGATCTGAGTAACCGCGGAGAAGATCGTGACTCCGAATTCGTCGAGCAAGCGGCGCGCTACTCCGCCGACGGCCACGCGCGCAGCGGTTTCTCTGGCGCTGGCGCGTTCGAGCACGTTCCTCAAGTCGGTCTGGTCGTACTTGATACCACCGACCAGGTCCGCGTGCCCGGGCCTGGGCCGGGTCAGCGTGCGCCGGTCGGTCTGTGCGCCGGGATCGGGCGACATTACCGTCTCCCAGTTCTCCCAGTCGCGGTTGCGCACCCACATCGACAACGGGCTGCCGAGGGTAAGTCCCGCTCGCACGCCAGCCGTGAATTCGACGGCGTCCTTCTCGATCTTCATGCGGCCGCCGCGCCCGTACCCGAGCTGGCGGCGCGCCATGTCGCGGTTCACGTGTCGCTCTTCGAGCGGAAGCCCGGCTGGCACCCCCGACACGACGGCGGTCAAGCCTTTACCGTGCGACTCGCCGGCGGTTACCCAGGAAAAGAGGGGCATGCGGGTATCCCGTTACTGCGACGCCTGTGCCCCGAACCACGCGTGTACATTGGGCTCGGAGCCGGCGTCTCGTCGGTCCATCCAAGTGATCGCTACTCGCCCGTCGCGCGCGTGAATCTGCATCGCGAGCCGGATGCCGCCGTCTGCCGCGATCGGCACGCCGCCGGGAGCCATGGACGGCTGGCCTTCGCGGTCGAGGCGCTGGATGTACACATCTTGCGGCGTCTCGTCTTCGGATTCACGCCTGTAATCGTACCACGCAACCAAGAGGCTGTCGCCGTCTGCCGCGAGCTTGGCGTCGCGCTGGCGTCCCCTCTCCGTAGAGACGGGCGCGCCGTCGGTAGGCCACGCCCATGATCCGTCGGGCAGGAGCCGCTGGGCGTACACATCGTCGAACAGCTCGCGCTGGTCGGTCCACGCGATGTAGGCCCCGCCCAGGCCGTCCGGGATCGCGACGATCATCTGCTGCATTCCGCTCGCGGCGCACAGAGGCCGCGCGGTATCACCCCAGGCCCTGGCGCCGTCGGCGGTGATGTGTTGGGCGTACAGGTCGAAGTTGGTGAAGGTCCCCTCGTCGTGACGGTAGTCGACCCAGAACACATAGGCGCCGCCGTTCATGTCGCCGGCGATTTGGGGGGCCGCCTGGTTACCGTCCGTCAGGCTCACTTGCGTCCCTGCATCCGGCCACGCGCGGCGGCCGGCGCCGGACATGCGCTGGGCCGCTACCCGCCAGTTGGGGTACGCGACATCCCACCAGGCGACTACGACGCCACCGGCGCCGTCAGCCGAGAGGAACGGGTCGTATTGGTGGCCGGGGGCGCCGCACACGAGGCCACCGTTGGGCGTCCATATGGCGTCACCGGCGGCGGCGAGATGCTGGCCGTAGATGTCCTGGTCTCCTTGCCGCGAGTCCTCCCACACGATGAAGCAGCCCCCCTGTCCATCGGAGACCATCTTCGCGTCGTCCTTGCCGCCCGGCGCCACGGCGACGGGGACGCCGTCGGCCGGCTCCCAGAGCGGCCTGGCGGCCGCATCGAAGCGCTGCGCATAGATGTCAGCGCTGCCGTTGCGCGAGTCCATCCAGGCGACCAGAACGCCGCCGTCGCCGTCGGCAGTGACGATCGGCATCTGCTGGGTTCCTGGAGCGACGACGATTGGGACGCCGTTCGTCTCCCATAGGGGCTCTCCGTTCGGCGCGTAGGCCTGTCCGTAGAGGTCGTCGTCAGGGCCGCGCGCGCCCTGCCAGACGACATAGGTGATGCCGGTCGAGCCTATCGCCGACGCCGGGAACGAAGCGGCGGCGTCCAAAGCCGCGACGCGCTCGACGGCTGTGGCGGCGCGCGCCACGCAGGCGAGGAGCATCACCGATGCCATGCGCATGCCGAAACCCCGCGAGCCGCGCCCGATTGCGGACATTCGTCACTCCTTGAGACGCTAGTATATCACAGAGGCCGCTACCCGCCGGATGTCCGGAGCGACCCACGTGGCGCGTCAACCCGGCGCCTGAGTATACCCACGGATGAGCGGCCCGGATGGAAGTCGAACGACGGGACCTGTCGGATGCCGCTTCGCTGTACGACGCGTACGTACGCGGCATTCACGGAGCCCCGTTCTGCTACGACGTGTCGCCGGAGGAATTCGTGGCGGGCGCCACATACCGAGGCCCATGGACCCGCCGCGACCTCGCCGGCGAGACGATCATCGCGTGCGTGGAGCGCGGCGAGGTCGTTGGGTTCGCGCAGGTCG
>NYZG01000311.1 GCA_002687025.1 Candidatus Poribacteria bacterium | reverse complement strand
GGATGCTCACCGACTCGTCGCTGTGGAAGAAATGGGCGTCACGTGACACGACGGAGGCGTGCGATTGGGCGCCGATACCCGATCGCGCGTGATTCGCGGCGCTCCACGCACGGCGCCCGCAGGCGGACGTATCGCGACAGGCCGCGACCCACCCGGCGGCGACGCGTGGAGGGCCGCGCGACCCGGGCCCGCGCCTCGACTTCGCGGCGGTCCATTCGGTCTCGGGGCCGAACGAGACAGAACCCGACGGAGTTCCGTGTCGACGACGCGCCACGGACTCGCATGGCCCGCGTGCCACGTTTCGCCCAACGAGACACTATCCTAAAAGTGTCTCGTTGGGCTAGCGCTATTGGGCCACGCACCTCAGTAGCGCCGACAGACCAAGTGAAGTCAGTTCTGTAGGTCGTGCACACACGGGAGTCGTCTCTATGGTCAACCGGTATTTCCCCGCCGTATGGTCCGTATTGTCAGGAGATGCTCTCGCAGAGCAGGTGTTGTCTCAGTACGCCTTCGAGGTGACGCCCACGTGCGACCTCCACACAACCAGCGTCAACGACACTTACCACGTGCGCGCGGGATCCTCGTCCTACTATCTGCGCGTGTACGTTCACGGGTGGAGGGAGCTACACGACATTGAAGCCGAGGTGGAGCTACTCAACCACCTCCACGCCCACGAACTGCCGGTTGCCTATCCCATAGCGACCCGAGACGGCGGGTACGTCCTCCCCGTGCACGCATACGAAGGCATCCGCTATGCGGTTCTGTTCTCTGCCGCGGGAGGGGAGATTCGTGAGGAGAATGACCACCGAAGCTATATGTATGGTCGCCTGACCGGTCAGATCCACGTGTGCGCGGATCGCATTCCGAGAATGTCGAAACGCCTGCACATCGACCACGGACACCTGCTGGACTCTCCGCTGCGCTCCGTGGCGCCGTTTCTGGCTCACCGTCCGAAGGATTGCGACTATCTGTCGGACATCTCCCGGAGTCTCAAGGCTCGCGTGGATGAGCTGCTGCTGAAGGAGTCACCGCAGTACGGAATCTGTCACGGCGACCTCCACTGGACCAATGTCCACTTCCAGGACGACGACGCCCCGGTGCTCTTCGACTTCGACTGCTTTGGATACGGCTGGCGAGCATATGACCTATCCGTATTCGGATGGCACTTAGGTGGATGGGCGTGGAGCAAAGCGGAAAAAGCCAACCGCACGCGCCGATGGAACCTATTCGTCAGAGGCTACGAGGAACACCGGACACTCAGCGGCTCCGAGCACGAGGCCTTGAAAGTCTTTGCACCGATTCGGCAGATCTGGCGCATGGGCCTACATACGGCTGGGTCAGAAAGATGGGGGCGTAACTGGGCTAAAGACGAATACTTCGACCAGGAGATCAAGTACATCAAGGAATGGATCGACCACTACAGAGTTCTCTAAACGCAGGGACGGGGCGGCTCCATCAACGATGCTTGACCAGAGCGATCCCCATCTCTACCGCAGGAGGCGAGGCCAAGCGAGAGAACGAGGAGCGCCACCAGGCCGCCACCCGGGCGGAAGGGCCTTCTCAGATCCATACGATCCTCCTTCCGAGGGCATATGCTGCAGTTACGTCATCGGCTCTGACATACAGTTCGTGCTAACACGGCGCCGTTGGAACGGACTATAGGGCGCGGCCATACGCATAAGGAGGAACTGTGTGCCGAACGGGCATCTCGACGCCTTGGTGGTCTCCGAGTTGGGCGCGATTCGTCGCACCGGCAGGCGCTACCTGCACGCTCTGGACGACCTGGAAGACTTCGTCCAGGAGGTGATCGTACGCATCTACGCGAGCCGCGATACCGTGCGCAGTCCAGATGCGATGGCAAGCTGGATGCGCGGAGTGGCGCGGAACACAGCGCTGCAGTGGAACGCCAAACGGCGCGCGATTCCCGTCGGGGAGCTCGAATGCGTGCTGTCCCCCTCGACACTCCCGGACGCCTCGGTAGAGACATCCGAGCGATGGCAGGCGCTCATCGACGCACTGAACGCTCTGAATCCGGTGGACAGAGACCTTCTGCGCTCCTACTACGCCGACGACACGCCATACCCCGAGCTCCAGGAGCGACATGGTCTGTCGTACGCGGCCGCGCGGTTCCGCGTGCACCGCGCGAAGCGGCGGGTACGTAGCCGCCTCCAGACTATCTTCGGCCCGCTGGCCGCACTATTCGCCATCAGGACGTGGAGTCTGCCTATGCGCATTCTGGATGTCTCGCGCAGGAGCGCGCTCGTTATCGGCGCCGCACTAGCGATTGCGCTGGTCGCTACCACAATAGGCCTGTGGATCGGGCCCCGACCCGTCACACTGTCCCCAGACGGTAGAGAGACCGGCCCTGGCGTTCCTGTGGTCTCCCGGGCCGGCCGGCCCATGGACGCGGCTGGCGGGAACGCGAATCGCGTCGTCAACGACGCTGTTCGCGCCAGAGAAGCACAGCCGATCTCAACGGCACGCAGCGAGGGATCCGATAGGCAACGCCCATCCATTGATGCGAACGACCTTCCGACGCCAGAGAGCGAGGCAGCTACCCGTGAAGTCACGCGGAAGACCGTGGCGAACGTCATCGACAGGCGTCTGTCGCGCGGGTACTCGACCGGCGATGTGGATCTGTATGCGTCCGCGTTCTGGGCCGACTCCTATTCGTACCACGCGGATCTGGGGAACAGCGATCCAAGCGACGACATCCAGCACACCGGTCTGGAGGTGGAGCTGGCCTCCGCGCGTGGGGTGTTCGGGCGATTCGATGAGCACACCATTTCGTTCGCCGTTGGCTCAACGCGGTTCGTCGACCCGTCCACCGTGGAAGCGACGGCGCCGTATGAATTCACCATGGCGTCGATGGGAGAGGTCGCTGGAAGCGGCTCCGGCGTCGCGGTGTTCACGTTCGAAAAGCGGGGATCGGAGTGGCGAATCGCGCGTATGGAAGACCATGGAAGCCCGGCCGCTTCTGAATAAGCAGCTGCAGCGTGCCTCTTGTGACCGAAGAGGGCACAGGGCTGGATTCGCATTACAGTATCTGTTCAATCAGGCCGTTCGAACACGCTCGTTCTGATGCGTTGTCCCTCCAGGGCGCATCCTGTCGCACGGGATGGTGGACGCAAGAAGTGGTCAGGATTCCTCCCGGCGGGTAGTTGTCTCTCCGAGGTGGTCAACATGCCCATGCAGCCGTGGGAAGCCACGGGAGGCAGCCTCAGAAGGTGTGTAAATGGGAGACGGCGGCATAGACTTCCCTTGAATGAAATCAACCGCCGGGCACATCGCCTGGCAGTGGGAAGGACACGCCGCCATGGGTCAGGATACGCAGCATCGCGGGGACGGGTCAAAGGTCGTCTACGAGCATCTGGAATCGTATGTCCGTGGGCAGATTCAGGACTGGATTCAGGATATCCTGGAGGAGGAAGTCGGGGATCTACTAGGTCGGTAGAAGCACGAGCGACGGGCAGCGGTCGACGCGCCCTCGGGCTACCGCAACGGGCATGGAAAGCCACGCCGTCTGAGCCTGAGCAGTGGGACGATCACGGTGCGTCGTCCTCGTGTGCGCGACCTAGACGAACGGTTCGAGAGTCGGATACTGCCGCTGTTCCTCCGCCGCACGCGTGAGGTCGGCGACCTGCTCCCTGAGTTGTATCTGCACGGTCTGTCCGAGGGTGACTTCTACCTGGCGTTGCGTGGTCTGCTGGGGGATGGCGCTCCGCTGTCGGCGAGTTCCATCGCGCGGCTGATAGAGGCCGCGCAGAACCGCCTGGCCGAGCTCGGCGCCGCGCGAGTCTACGCCTTTACCAAGATGACATCATATCGCTTCTACCAGTTAGGCTGTGGGATGGTGTCCACGGACCTCGGGCATCTCGTCGGTCTGCTGGGAATGAACGGCTACGGTGTGCGCCGTGATCTGTACTTCCTGCGCTGGCCGCATTTTGACCCGGTGGAATCATCGACCTCGCCCGACCCATCAGCAGACGTAGTAGCCAAGCACGTCCAAGGCCGTGGCGATCTTCCAGACGTGGACGTGCTAGCCCACCTTGGAGACCGCAGTATTGGCGACTGTGTATGCGAGTCGGGGGCCACGTATGCCAGGGCACAAGGCGCGCAGCGTCTGTTCTACGTTGACTGGCTGGGCGTGTCGGATGAGTTTCAGGGTCATGGGTGGGGCGCCTACCTGTTGCGGCGGGCGCTTACGGCAGGCAGGAGGCTGGGCTACGAGCATGCTGCTATCGCTGCCGAAGGAGACAATCACAGAGCCCTGCTACTCTACACGAACTACGGCTTCCGCGTCGCGGGCTACGGCTACGACTTCTACCGAGATCTGGAGGCGCCGAACGCGTGACCCGAACACATGCCGCAGTGTCTGCGCTGCGCGTGAATGCCTTCCCCTCGCAGGGGAAGGATAGAATGAGGTCGCGCCATCACCGGCCCATTGGGCGCGCATCCGACGTACGAGCCTGGGCCACGCAACCGCGGACCGACGTCCTAGTCGGCGACGAACGGCTCGCCAACCAACTGCTCGTACACCTCCTGATACCGAGCGCTGGTCCCGGCGACCACTTCTGCCGGCAATTCCGGCCCCGGAGACGTCTTGGCCCAGTCCAGCGTCTCCAGGTAGTCCCGGACGTACTGCTTGTCGAAGCTGCGCTGAGGCCGCCCCGGCTCGTATTCGTCCGCGGGCCAGAACCGCGACGAATCCGAGGTCAACACCTCATCGATGAGGATGATCTCGCCGTCCCGCTCCCCGAACTCGAACTTCGTGTCAGCAATGATGATCCCACGCTCGGCTGCGTACGCAGACGCCGCCTCGTAGATCGAGATGCTGGTCTTCCGCAGATGCTCCGTGAGCTCTGCTCCCACAATGTCCTGCATCTGCGCGATGGAGATGTTCTCGTCATGTCCGGTGTCGGCCTTGGTCGCCGGTGTGAAAATCGGTTCGGATAGCCTGTCCGACTCCATGAGTCCGCTCGGCATCCGCGCGCCGCAGACGGTGCCATGCTCCCGGTATTCCTTCCACGCCGACCCGCTTATGTACCCGCGGACGACGCACTCGATGTCCACGCGATCCGTGCGCAGGACGTACATCGTGCGCCCGGACAGCGTGTCGGCGTACTGCCGCGCCGCCGCCGGGAACTCAGCCACATCCGCGCTCAGCAGATGGTTCGGCACGAGCTCCTTCGTGTAGTCGAACCAGAACGTGGAGAGCGCCGTCAGCACTTTTCCTTTGTTCGTTATTCCGCTGGGCAGTACGACATCGAACGCCGAGATGCGATCCGTCGCCACGAGAAACAGGCGATCGTCCAGCCCGTGGATGTCACGCACCTTACCGCGGCGCACGAGATCCAGATCAGGGCATTCCGTCTGCACAATGGCGGATGACATCACTTCCTCCATGGGCCGCGCCGCGCGGGCGTCATGCCCTCTCTCGCAGGTAGTCGCCGCATCCAGCGGCTGGGCGAGGAGCCAGCGAAGCCGGCCTCGCGCACGAGTGAGCCGGGTCCGCAGAGCTCCGTATGAGACGCTGTATTCGTCCTGTAGTTCGGCGTGACTGCGTTCGCCCAGGTGGTAGGCACGTAGCAACTCCTCGTCGGTCTCGCTCAACTGACTCAGGGCAGTGACGAGCAACATCCAATGCTCCTGCGCCTCCAGCCTGCCGGTCACTGTGTCGCCGGGAATCGGAATCTCGAACACCTGGTCGGTAAGGACGGGGCGTTGCTTCCGGTTCCACATGCGTGCCGTATTCCGCGCAACCGATGCAATCCACGCCTTCACGCGCTCTTCGTCTCGTACGTGATCGCGGTACTCGTAGACACGCAGCACCACCTCCTGAACGAGATCGTCCAGCTCCCAGCGCCGCCACAGTATCGACAGCCCAATTCGCCGGATCACCTCGATCTGCGATAGCACGAGTTGGTCGAACGGTGCTAGGCCGCGGTCGTTCATTCTTGTGTTAGGCTCCTCGAATATACAGATGCGGCGGGTCGCGGTGTGTTACCGCAACCATCGAGATTATAGTGCGCTGGCCCAAACTGGGCAGGTTGCGGGTTATGTCATGTGACGGGGGAGACGGCGATGTATGGCGTCGTACGACCAGGCCGGAAGGCAGAGCTGTGCAGAGAGTGACGGCGGCACTGGCAAGCCTACCGTCAGTGATTGGACCGAGTAGCTGAACGGTTCAATTCGACCCGGGTGATACAGGCCTCCCAGCACGCCCGGGGCAAATGCGTACGCCGGTATCGAAGAAGCTGATCTCCAACGTGCCGGTGTAGCCTTCCGCGGGCAGCCCAGGTCGGGTGCGCATCCCCAACGAGACACTACCCTAGAACTGTCTCGTTCAGATACTGCGCTTCTGAAGAGCGTCAGCTGACCCCCGTCTCCCCGCTCCGCGCAGGCATGATCCAGTAGGGTGTGCCTGAACCTCGTGTCGACCCCAGGTGCGCCACCTTACCACGCGGCTCCCCTGACCTATCCCCAGGCGGCTGTCAGCCTGCCCTGTCGAGTCGCTGGGAGGGCGCGATTGAGTCGCCGTCGGCTCCCGATGGGACGTGCTGCCGGAAACCACGCTCTTCGGCGAGGCTGGGCCTGAACCACGCGAAGACAGCCGTGACCCGCCAGGTCGGATTCAGCGCTCGTCGACGAGGCGGGAAACGCGGCTACAGGCCTCGGTCCAGCACCCCGAGCGCCTCGCGCGCACTCTCACAGCGCGCGCCCGCCGGGCAACCGACGACGTGGTCGTTTACCAGCCCCATCGCCTGCATGAACGCGTACGCGGTGGTGGGCCCGACGAACGTGAAGCCGAGGCGCTTGAGGTCCTTGCTCAGCGCGTTGGAATCAGCGGTGTGCGCGGGGATTGGGTCCGGGGCCGGACGTCGCTCGGGCTCGAACGACCAGAAATAGCTGGTCAGCGAACCGCGCGCATCGCGCAACTTGACCGCGCAACGCGCGTTGTTGATGGTCGACTCGATCTTGCCGCGATGTCGGACGATCGACGCATCCTGGAGCAGCCTGTCGACGCTGCGACTGTTGAAGCGGGCCACTTTCTCGAAGTCGAAGTCGGCGAATGCCCGCCGAAAGGCGTCCCGCTTCCGAAGAATCGTCAGCCACGAGAGCCCTGCTTGGAAGCCCTCGAGACAGAGCTTCTCGAATAGGCGGCGGTCATCATCGGCAGGCATCCCCCACTCGTCGTCGTGATAGGCGCGGTAGTCGGGCGCGCTGGCCGCCCATTGGCACTCCATGGTCATGCTGTCGACGGCTCTGCTGCTCTCCATTGCGTCCTCTCGTCTGTATTCGGGCACGGCCGTGGTGGTCGATTCCGCCCACGGCGCCGGCCTCCACGACAGAAGCAGTTACGCAGGCCGGTTCACGCACAGCCGTCGGCTGTGATGTATGGACAGTCCGATGTATGGACAGTCCAAAGGGGCCCGGCGGACTCCATGACCACTGAGTGGGCGATGCCGATCCATCACTGGAGGCAAGCGCTGAAGCGACTCGAACCCGAATGCGCGGTATACGGGTCACACGACCACGTGGTTTCCACCCAGTTCCTGACGCCCTCACGCGTCTCGCATCTGTCGGCGGCTCCGGCTCCCAGTTCCACGTGGCTCCGTCCCCGAGCCCGACTCCTCCCGTACACCGGTGGATAGCTACCGACCTTTGATCCGGCGCCAGCCCTTGTCGACGCGGCGCGCCAGCCTGAAGATCATCGTCGTAGGCAGTTTCCGCGGCTCGCCGTCCGACCTGCGTGCGGTACAACCCGTTGGGGGACCATGGCATGCCAGATGAACGACTGCTGTTGCTCGGATTGAATGCGATGGCAAGATCGCATGAGTTGGACTATTTCGCCGACGGGCATCGGGGCGCCGGCATAGTGGCAGCGCATCTTCTGTGTGTGGACAACGCCCTGGACAACCGCGCCTCCTCGCGAATCGCGGAGCTTGTCGAACTCAACTGGGCCTCCTCGCCTCTTTGCGCGCCGTTCCCAGACGCGACGCCTGAACCGGAGCGGATCGACGACATCGGCATCACGCTTGTCGAAGGCGCGGACGCGCTTCGGCAGGTCGGCCATAACGCGATCTTCGCGATGTTGGCGATCAAGGCGTTCCGCATGATACCCAGCGCCGCCACGCCGCAGCGCATCGACGGTGTGTGCGCGATGATCCGGTCCTTCAAGCCCTGGCGCGACGCAGAACCAGACGCGGATGTCGATCCGCCGCCGTTCGCCGACACCGCGGCGGCATCTGAGTTCATCCTGCGCGAGGCGAGCGCGGCGATTGATCGGTTCGTCGGATTCGGACAGGGGTACGCCGGGCACATGCTGACGTTTGGCCAGGCGCTTGTCGAGCTTGCGGCGATGGGTGATGTCGGATGGGCCGAGAGTTGCCGCACGGCCTTCCGCAAGTACGTGAGCGTCACGCGACGCGGGCCGGAGCCGGAATCGGTACGCCGTCCCGATCACGAGCCGAGCGACCTGCGCCCAACTGACGCGGCGTATTGGGAGAAACGAGGCGATCGCGCCGTGGACATCGGGCACGCGTTCAAGTACCCGTACAGCTACTACGACCTTCTGCGGCGCGCCGACGATCGCGAGCTGACGAGCGCGTGGGATGAGAAGGCGTACCACCTGTTCTGATCGCCCCAACGCCAGCAGTTGCACACGCGTCGCGGGCCCACGCAGTGGGAAGGTCTTGGCGTCTTGCTCGCGCCATCCTCACTTGTCGCCGGTCTTCGCTGTCCTGGGAGGAACGCGGCTGGGCGGATACTTCGCGCGATTCGTTCTGCTGGAGCAGTAGGTCGGCGACCATCTCCTGTGTCTTGGCCATTTCGTCGCGCAGCGCGCGAATCTCGTCGCCGCTGGCCAGTGCTGCGGTCTGTTCCTCCTTCGCCCGTTGTTGGCGGCTCAGGAAGCTGCGGACAAGGGCGCCGATCCCGACGATCGCGAAGGCGCCGTGCTCACGGAAAACACCACGGTGAAGAACTCGAAAAAGTCGCTGCCCATAGGATCCCGCGTCTCTAGGTTGACCCGTGTCATGTCGGCGCGCTGGTCTCGCGCTCGCGCCCCTAACGTGTAGCGTCGCATCCCCGCACACGCCACCGGGGCACGGCGCCGAAGGCGAAGGCAGTCACGACGCCGCTCAGCTCCAAGGCGCGAAGCTGAGCGTTCGTTCCTTCGAGAACCACACCAAGGGCTCGTCAGACTCAATCGAAGGGCCGACCGTCACGGCGTCTACCGCGAGCCCCTGGCCACCCGCCTACCAGGCGTGGCAGCGTCGTGAATCCGCAACGCATCCACAGCTCCGCGGAAAGCAGACCGGCCAGGAATAGGACCGGCCGCGAGGATGTCACCCGCATCGCGCGGTTCTGTCAGCTTCGCGCCGCTCTTCCGTGACTACCACCGCCTGCCCAGAACCGGAAGCTGCGAGACCTGACGCAGCATCGCCACGGGGCATAGAGGAAGAGCGCTCGCCAGGTAGCGGCATTCGCTGCTGTGACGCCCAAGCACAGGCATTCTGGATCGTATGTGCGCGGCCGGAGTCAGATGTCGAAGATGGGTCAGACGCACATTCGCCTCGCCTGACGGCATACTGTACGTTGCGGCACGGCGCCGCATCGGCGGGCGCCGCACTCGTCCTGCTCGCCACATACGTGCAAACGACCACAGGATTGCTGCCATGGCGAGCATGACCCAATACCGATTGTCGGTAGGCAGGCTCCCTGAGGCTCCCTAATCACCAACTGGTGGGATAGAGGCGATGTGGAGATCGCGGCCGCGCCCACAATCGAGCATGCGCGCGGCATAGCGTCCCTCCTTGATGCGCCGGTAGGATCCTCGGAATCACCGCACGGCGATACCACACGCTGCGGCGTCGCCCAGCCTACCGCCCATACCTGATGTGAGTCGCCGGTTACCGCATGCGA
This sequence comes from Candidatus Poribacteria bacterium, assembly GCA_002687025.1. Taxonomy (GTDB): domain Bacteria; phylum Poribacteria; class WGA-4E. Next base: position 4,895 of record NYZG01000311.1, on the reverse strand, counting down.
GAATGGGTCGTCCCAATCGTAGGTACGAAGGCGCAGCGGCTCGACGCACACTCCGCGAAGGCATGTCGTGATATGCTTCCGCCGACCGGGCGAACAGGAGCTGGAATAGCGCCGAAAGCCTCTCGAGCGCGACCAGCGGTGGACCTCAGATGGTGATTTCGGCTGTTGCCGCTTGGCGGATTCCCGTGCGCAGGTGAGGAGAGTGCAGGATGAAATCCACAGTTATTCGGCTTCTGGCGACGTTCGCGACGTTGGGTATCTCGACCTCGGTCACATGTCAGGAACTGGTGCTGTATTTTCCCTTTGAGGGGGCAGGCGACACGGTGACCGACGAGTCAGGTCACGGCAACGATGGCGCATTCGACAATGGTGGCGCCCAGCGGGTGGATAGCCTAAGCGCACGCCACGGCAACGCTATGAGATTCGGATCGGCGGAACGCATCGCGATCCCCGAGAGCGACAGTCTGAAGATCGACACGGAAATATCTTTCGTGATGTGGGTGAAGATCGCCGATGAAGCGGGTGGCACAGGCACGCTGCCCCGCATCATCTCCCGTACGGGAGACCAACACGAACTGGCGATGGACAGCGGGCATATCATACGAGGCAATTTCGCCTACTACTTCGGTGGCAATCCCGGGTGGACCACCGGCATGCCGGTGGACATGGAATGGCGCCACATCGCGCTTACCTCCGATGGCAGCGAATTCAAGATCTACCTTGATGGCGAGGAGGCATCTCAGCTACCGGCGGCCGCCGCCAAGGAATACACCGGGACTGTGTATATCGGTTCACGTCACAACGGCATGGCGGAAGCGTATGCAGGGCTTCTTGATGAGTTGGCTATCTACGCGGGGGTCTTGGATCAGGCCACGATAGGGCAGATCATCGACGGAGGTGTGCTGGACCAACTGCCGGTAGAAGCATCAGGTAGGCTTGCACGCGTGTGGGCGAATCTCAAGAAGAGATAGCCGAATCCCGACTGGCTGCTTAGATCGGTCGGAGTACACTGCGCGGCCGTACGGCCGCGCGCTAGAGCTAGGACACGTCCCAGTGTCCACACGCGCTCGCGTTCTGGACTCTACGGGCTTCAGGCAGGCTTCGGCTGAGAGGGCCACATAAGACCGTCTACCGGAAGTTAGTCGCGGTCGATTTCGTGGGCGTTGAACGCCTCCCGCTCGTCGATGACGACTGGATGCTTCTTGTATGGTTCATCTGCTGGCCTGCCTCAGCCATCGTGTATGCCCTTGGTCTTCAGGTCGACCGGCTGTGCAACGGCTCGCTACCTTACTGATACACTAGGGCACGCGGCCAATGTCGGTTAAGGTACCCAGGGCCGAACCGACTCAAAGGGGACGCGGTACGGCGTCCAGAAGGAACTCCACGTGGGGCTAGAGCCACCCCTTCCTGCGGAAAAGCGCGAGCAACCCGACGGCTATCAGCGTCATCACCAACAAGGCGGCGGGGTATCCCCAATACCAGCTTAGCTCCGGCATGTTCCAGGGCGATGCGTCGGTGTCGAAATTCATGCCGAAGATTGCCGCGACGAAGCTGAGGGGGATGAAGATCGTGGCGATGATGGTCAGTACCTTCATCACCTCGTTCATGCGGTAGCTGGATATCGACAGGTAGAAATCCATCAAATCACCGCTCAGCTCGCCGTAGCTGTCGGCGAGGTCCGAGGCACGAGTAATGTGGTCATGCATGTCACTGATGTAAGGGACAGTGTCTTCCTTGAGCAGTGAGGTTTCGCCACGGAGCATCGTAGCCACGGCATCCCGTAGCGGCGCAAATCGGCGACGCATGCCCAGCAGATCTCGCCTGAGGGCGTGGAGATGCAGGATCGTGTCGCGCCCACCTTTGCGTGGCGGGGCTACTATTGCTGCCTCCATCTCCTCCAACTGCTCGCCATAGTGCTCCAGAACAGGGAAGTATCCGTCTACGACGGCTTCGACAAGAGCGTACATCAGGTAGTCCGATCCTGACCCCCTTATGCGTCCTGTCGCCTGCCGTAGTCTCTCTCGCACCGGGTCGAGGCCGTCCACACCGCCCTCACGGAAAGTGACGACGTAGTTCCTTCCCATGAACAGGCTGACCTGTCCAGATCCTAATCGGCCCCCTTGCGCGAGGCGCATCGCCCTGAGCGTGAGAAACAGGTGATTGCCGTGGTCCTCAACTTTCGGCCGCTGCGGCACGTTGACGACATCTTCCAGTGTCAGCCTGTGGGCGCCGACCGTCTCCCCAAGGCGCCCTATGACATCAATGTCACGAAGGCCGTGAACGTCGACCCAGAACACGCCAGGATCAGTGAGCATCTTTGCGGCACCATCGATCCCGACATCGTCCTCTTCCCAGATATCCTCAGTCGTATAGCGGATGACGTGGACCGATGTCGGCACCGCCTCCGAGTGGGACAGGAGCGTCCCAGCCGCGTGGTCGACTGCCCTTCGGCGGGCGGTGCGGCTATGCGTCACCCACGACTTCCATCGACCAACGCTCGGCAGTCCGACAGCCATTGGCTCCTCCGAATCAGATGACAGGTGTTCTCGTAGAGGTCTGCCTGATGGGATTCCCGATAGTGGTCATTATGTGTCCCATTCCGCTCTACAGCTGCACCTTCACGGCAGAGCAGCACGGGACATGGGAGATGCTGTCATGAGTATCACCGACTGATCCCGGGACGCAGCCCACAACTCATATCCAGGGAGGTGAGTCTAGCCGCCGCCACGGAGGCTTGTTGTGGCCGCGCTGCAAATACGTGATGTAGTCGATGGCCGGATGTCGCACGCGGTGGGCCTCGGCAATTACAGCGTCGTGATCGTATGCGACACGGCGATGGTCGAAAGCAACACCGGAGCGAGTCGCATCAATCACCAGATAGCTTGCACGACGGTCTGGAGGATACTGATTGCTGACGCTGCCAAGGTTGACCACGCGGATGCCATCTATGACGTCATCCATCGGCCAGTGAGTGTGCCCAACGCACATGATGTCGGCGCGCGCGCCGGACACAACGCGCAGCAGGTCCACAGGGCGCAGAGCCGGGTGGATGCCTGGGCCATCATCAACCCCGGGAGACGCGTGTACCGCGAGCAGCGACTGTCCGTTCGGCAGTGTCAGGCGGAGCTCAAGCGGCAGCTCACTCAGCCACTCGAGCCAACCCCCAGCAGTCACTGCCCCCTGTGTCCATGCGTAGTTGTGGGCGACCGACACGAGCACAGGCAGTAGCGACGAATCCGCCTCACACTCTTCAAGAGTCGGCAAAGGCCTGTCGGAGGAGGTGGTGTATCTATCCGCATTACCTCGGACGGCCCGCGCGCCTGGCAGATCCGCGATACGCGAGAGCACGCCAACGGGGTCTGGACCGATCGCCACCAGGTCGCCCACTATCCAGTGCGCGTCCGGCATGCCAATCTGTCGCAGGTCCCTCATCACGGCATCGAGCGCGATGGCGTTGCCGTGAATGTCCGACATGAGCGCGATGCGCATGGGGCTCATGTTCCCTCCTCGGCCGGGCGTACTCCATCCGCGCAGCTAGCAGATAGTGTTCCGCTCAAATGGTCTCTTGCGCCCTACCCTAGCAGGCATCGCGCGGCCGGTTCCCGGTAAGACTCGTTCTCGTACATTATTAGTATACCCACGCCAGACCGACCACTACATGTTGCGTCCGGGCCCGCGCATCGGCAGATAATCAGGTCACATCCGTCGCGGGTTCGTGACCTTCCTCGGACACAATATGTAGTGGGTGGTGGTCGTCAAGCCGGCGGCGGCCAGTCGACATGTCCCACCACGCAGAGGCCCTACGCCGGCCAGGGCTCCCGGACTGCGGGACGAGGTCCAGCGCCGGTCCTGTTGCGGAGAGACGGCGGCGTCCCGCGGTCCGCAGGAACTCCCGACGCAGTCGCCCCGCAGGACAACGGGCGATGTCGTCGGCGATGCGCCAGATGGCGCCCAGCGCTCTCTCCCTACACGTCTCCGGCGAAGATCCTGTCCATCTCCGCGCTGAGCGCGAAGCAGCCGTCGCGGGGATTGTCGCGGTTTTGTGGCATCTCGGCGGTGACCCACCCGTCGTAGCCTATGTCGCTGAGCGCTTCCATCGACGCGCCCCAGTCGAGGTTGCCGCCGAGAAGCGTCGGCGTGAACTGCCGCGTGGACGTGTCGAACCCCTTCACGTGCACCTTGCTAATCCGCGCCCCGAGCGTGCGAATCCACTGATGCGGGAAGCCGTACAGCGCGATGTTCCCGACATCGAAATACGCCGTCACGTACTCCGAGTTGAACTGGTCCACGTACTGCGCGAACTCCGTCGGGCTCAGCAGGAACTTGTTCCACACGTTTTCGAGGCCGATGTCGATCTTCTTCTCCTCGGCGACGTCCAGCATGCCGAGTATCTCGAACTGCGACCGAATCCACGCCTCTTCGTAGTTCACCGTGTCGTTCACCACCGCCGGGACGAGCAGCACGGTGCCGGCGTCGGTGGCTTCCGCGCTCGCGAACGACGCCATCATCCCGTCCACGGACTCCTGCCGCACCGCCGGGTCCGGGTCCGATAGCGGCTTACCCCAGTGCGCGGAGTTCATGATGCTGGGGATTTCGACGCCGTGCTTCTTCGCCAGCACGGCGGCCTTCTGACGCGTCTCGTCGTCGTTTAGGGTGCCGAGCTCTACGCCTACGAAGCCCGCCTCCACCGCGAGGGCGAACCCTTCGTCGCTTATTCCGCCGGGTAGCGTGCCTATGCAGATGCCCTTTTTCACGTTCTTCTCCAGATCAATGCCTGTTTTGAGGTCCGTGTTCGCGCCGATTCTACGGGAAAAGCGAGGCGTGGTCACCGGTCGCGGTGGTTGGGGGGTGTGCTCATAGGTAGTTGGTAGACGCGGATGGGATGTGGCAGCGTC
>NYZG01000310.1 GCA_002687025.1 Candidatus Poribacteria bacterium | reverse complement strand
TGTCGGGCGCCGTGGACCTGAAGGTCGTGGACGGCATTGTGAACGGTGGGGGGTCGGTGTTCGTGGGCGCGCGGTATTCGTTCACGTGGCTCAACGGCGCCGTCGATCGGTACGTCGTGGATGGTGCCGTCGACGGCGTTGGCGCGGTGTTGCGCTGGATCGGCGCGGCGTTCCGACGCGCGCAGACGGGCCTGATCCAGAACTACCTGCTAGTGATCTTCACCGGGCTGATCGCTCTCATCTTCATCGTAACCGCGAGCATGCGGTAGGAGGATCGCATCGCATGGACCTGCTGACGCTACTGTGGCTCGTGCCGATCATAGGCATGGCGCTAGTTCTGCTCGCGCCGCGGCTGCTCGGGCGAGTCGTCAGCCTCATCGCCACGCTTGCCACCCTCGTCATCTCCGTGCTCGTGTGGCAGCAGTTCAGCACGACGGAAGGCGGCACGCAGCTCATCACGCGCGTGGGTTGGATCGAGCAGTTCAGCATCCAATACCACGTCGGCGTCGACGGCCTCAGCATGGCCCTGATCCTGCTGACGGGCGTCATCGCCGTCATTGGGGTGATCGCGTCGTGGAACATCGGCGCGGAGACGCATCGCGAGGGTACCGAGAAGGCGTACTTCGCGATGTACCTGCTGCTCGTGGCGGGGATGTACGGCTTCTTTGTCGCGCAGGACCTGATCCTGTTCTACGTCTTCTTCGAGCTGACGCTGCTGCCGATGTACTTCCTCATCGGCGTCTGGGGCGGCCCGCGGCGCGAGTACGCGGCCATCAAGTTCTTCCTGTACACGCTCTTCGGCAGCGTGTTCATGCTGGTGGCGATCCTGGCCCTCTATTTCCAGAGCGGCCCTGAAAGCGCGCGGACGTTCTCGATCCCAGAGCTGGCTGAGCGGGGATTGGGCCTACCCGTCACTGTCGTAAACTGGCTCTGGATTGGGTTCTACCTCGGTTTCGCCATCAAGGTGCCGATATTCCCGTTCCACACGTGGCTGCCCGACGCCCACGTCGAGGCGCCGACCCCTATAAGCGTCATCCTGGCCGGCGTGCTGCTTAAGATGGGCACCTACGGCCTCGTGCGGATGAACGTGCAGGTGCTGGGTGGAGCGTCGGAGAAGCTATGGACGTTCCTCGCCGTGGTGGCTGTCGTGAACATCGTCTACGGCTCCTTCTGTGCGATGGCGCAGAAGGACCTCAAGAAGCTCGTAGCCTATTCCAGCGTCGGTCATATGGGCTTCGTGCTGCTGGGCATCGCGGCGCGCACGCCCGAAGGGCTTAACGGCGCTGTCTTCCAGATGGTGAGTCACGGTCTCCTGAGCGGGATGCTCTTCCTGATCGTTGGCGTCATATACAACAGGGCCCACCACCGCTACATCGTCTACCCCGACGACCCCGAGCTGCTGCGTCTCTACCATATCGACCCGTCTAAGGCAGGGAAGCCAGGCTTCGGCGGCTTGGCGACCACCATGCCGGTCTACACCGGCATCATGACGGTGGCGTTCTTCGGCTCGCTGGGTCTGCCGGGCATGAGCGGGTTCATCGGCGAGGCGTTGGCCCTCATGGGCGCCTGGCGCGTATATCCGGTGCTGACGATCATCTCGGCGATCGGCATCCTCCTGGGCGCGGCGTACTTCCTGTGGACCATCCAGCGGATGTTCCTCGGGGACGAGAACCCCGAATGGGAGGGCTTGCCCGACATCAACGGACGCGAGCTCCTGGCGCTCGTGCCCCTGGCGATTCTCGTAGTGGTCCTGGGGGTGCTGCCGTGGATCGCCACGAACCTCTCAGCGGCGACAGTCGACGGCCTGCAGGTGGTCGAGACCATGAGATCCCTAGCGAAGCTGTGATTGGCCAATCCGTTTCATGAACATGCTCGGTAACCTCGACAGCATCCAATACTACGTCGGCGACACGCTGCTCCTTGGGCTCGCGCTGCTCGTGGTCGTCATCGACCTCGTCGGCCGCGGCCGCGCGCACGGCGTGACGGGCGTCGCGTCTCTTCTGAGCATCGCCGCGGTGTTGACCGTCGTCGGCGTGAGCCCCGCGGTCGGCGATCGCCTGTTCTACGGCATGGTCAGGGCCGACTCGCTCGCCCGCGCCTTCAAGCTGATCATCGGCGCGTGCGCACTGCTGACGCTGCTGGTCTCTTTACGGACGGCGGAGGTGTCGACACGCCTGCGTGGCGAGTTCTTCGCGCTGATCCTGTTCGCCACGTACGGCATGTTCCTGATGGTGTCCGCGTCGAACCTGTTGGCGGCGTACCTCGGCATCGAGATGGCGAGCATCAGCTCGTACATCCTCGCGGGCTTCCTCGCGCGGCGCACGAGGTCGAGCGAGGCCGCGTTCAAGTACGTGATTTACGGCTCCGTGGCTTCAGGCGTGATGCTCTTCGGCATCTCGCTGGTGTTCGGCATGGCCGGCACGGTCGACATTGCCGTGATGGGTGAGCGTCTTGCCGCGGCGCCACCGATTGGCGTCGCGCTGGCGCTCGTGCTGATGTTCGCGGGTCTAGGCTACAAGATCGCCTCCGTGCCGTTCCACATGTGGTCTCCCGACGTGTACGAGGGGTCGCCGCTGCCCGTGACGGCGTTCCTGAGCGTCGCGTCGAAGGCGGCGGGATTCGGCCTCGTCCTCCGCTTCTTCCGCGACGGCATGGGCTCCCCCGCGGCCATGGCGACCGTCGATTGGCCCTTGCTGCTCGCGCTCGTCAGCGCCGTAACGATGACCGTCGGCAACCTGGCGGCCTTCGGACAGACCAACGTCAAGCGTCTGCTCGCCTATTCGAGCATCGCACATGGTGGCTACCTGCTGATGGGCGTCGTCGCGATGGGCGGCGCACGCGGGTCGGAGTCTCAGGCGGCGGTGCTGTTCTACTTCCTCGCCTACCTGTTCATGAATCTCGGCGCGTTCTACGTCGTCCTGCATCTTGCGGCGCCGGGCCGGTTGGGGTCCGAGGAGATCTCCGCATACCGCGGGCTGATCCGTCGCTCTCCCCTGGCCGCGATCCTGATGAGCATGTTCCTCTTCTCGCTCATCGGCCTTCCGCCGTTCGCGGGGTTCTGGGGCAAGCTGTATCTGTTCAAGACGGTGATCGACGCCAGCCTCACATCCGGCGGCGTCAACGGTCACAGCTTCGTATGGTTGGTGCTGCTAGGGTTGCTCAACAGCGCCATCTCCCTTTACTACTACTTCAGCGTGGTCAAGGCGATGCTGCTGGACGACGGTGACGACACCTCGCGCGTGGCGGTCAACCCGCTGTACGCCGCGTTGCTCATCGTCCTCATGCTCCCGACACTCCTGCTCGGATTCCTCACCGACGTCAGCGTCGTCGAGGATCAGCTAACCGACGCGCCTGCCGCCTCCGTCGCCAAGACGCCCGTCCCGTAACCGGCGGCCCTCGGCGCCCGTTCCCCGTACTGCTGCCATTGTAGGAACCGTCGGGCACGCCGACCGACGCCCCGGGGAATCCGCGTCATGCGTACTCGCGCGCTCGGAGCCGCGCTTGCGGCTCTCATACTCCACGCCGCCGCCTCGTCTGCCGCGGAAATCCCAACGCGCAGGTACGTTCCGCGTCTATACCGATCCGCGGTCGCCAGGGAAGCGCTTGTCGGGCACGACGCGCGCCTGCTTGGCATGGGCTCCGCCGGCATCGCGCTGCCGTTGGCGGACGCCGTGGTCTGGAACCCGGCCGGCCTCGCCCACGTGGGAGCCCCTGCCGTCGGCGTGATGGACTCCGCCCCCAGCACGACAAGCCGGTCGCGAAGCAGCGCTCTCTCCGCCGCCGCGCCCCTGACGTCGTTGGCCATCGGCGCTCCGGGAGGCGTCGGCGCGGCCTCGTGGCTCGACGGGTGGGGAAACGACGCGGACAAGCAGCGGTCTTTCGTCGCCGGATACGCCACGACGGTAGGGCCCCTGTCGGCGGGCGCCGCGCTTCGTCACGAGCGGCACTACTTCGACGCGGATTCGCTGTCGGCCTGGTCAGGCGATGTTGGATTGATGGCGACGGGAGCCGCCGGCCGAGGCCGCTCGTGGGGCGCCGGCGCGTCGGCGTCGCGACTTGGACATGCCCTTGTCGATCAGCGGGGCCTCCGCGCGCCGAGGGGATTCAGCCCTGCGCGTGTGGGCGCGGGAGGCTGGTACGCCCTCGCGAGCGGGCCCCTGCTGGTGACAGAGCTGTCCTACATCGGCGACGCGTTGCGCGCCGGTCGCGATCGCGTCCGGTGGCGGATAGGCGCGGAGCAGATGCTCATCGGGGGTCGTGTTGCCATCCGCGCGGGCTACAACTCCATCGCCAATTACGACCGCATCTCGCACGGGCTCACATCCCTCGGCGCGTCGGTTAACGTTGACGGTGGGTCGCTGGACTACGCCTTCGTCGCGGGTTCCGACGGCCTCGGGTCGGACATGGATTCACGCCATTACCTGAGTTTCCGCATGGCCTGGGCGGGCCGCGACGGGGACCGAGAAGGCGCCCCACCGCGCGTCCAATTCGCGCTGCCCGGCGCCGCGACGCCGCCCGCCGTGTCTGTCAGGAACGGAGCCTTCTCGCCCAACGGCGACGGGGTGCGTGACACGTTCTCCCTGGATGTCGGGTCGTCCGAGCCGGACGCTCGCCTCGAGATCCTCACGCGGTCGGGCGACACAGTTGCGTCGGCCCCGGTCAGCGACCGCATGGTCGCCTCCTGGGGTGGCCTGGCGAGCGACGGATCGGCGGCTCCTGACGGCCTGTACCGGTGGGAACTCGTGGCCCGCGGCCGTGTCATCCGGTCAGGCGTTGTGCGTCGCGATGCCACGCCGCCCGCGCTGACCGCGTCACCAACGGTTGTCGCGATACTCCCAGGCGATGGCGATCCGTTCGGCGCCGTGACGCTTGCAGTGGTGGAGGACGGCGCCATCGAAGCATGGTCGCTCGCCGTGTCCACGGAGGGAGACGCCATGCACGCGCTCCAGGGGGCTGGGCCGCTGCCAGGCGAGCTCCCTGTGGCCGAGATAGACGACCTGAACCCAGACCGACCCTACAGCGTGGTCCTGAGCGTGACGGACGAGGCCGGCAACGAAAGCGTGGCCTCCGCGACATTCGCCGTCCTCGACCTGCGCCGCCACGTCGCATGGGAACGAGACGGCGATGTGCTGATAGATGCCCCATCGACGTACTTCGATGCGGCCGGCCCGGAGCTGTCGCGCCACGGCCGCGCTCTCGTAGCGGCGATCTCGCGGGATCCGGGCCTGTACGTCGCCGTAGCCGAGGCGCCGGATGACCTTTCAGCCGCGCGGGCGACAAGCGTTGCGGGCGCCCTCGTTGAGGAGGGGCTCCCGCCCGACCACGTCGGCCTAGGGCCGCCCGTGAATTGGTCCTCTGCGGAGTCGCCGGCTGTGCGTCTCGTCGTCTCGCGGCAGGCATCGTCGCCCGGCCTGGGCGCGACGGCCGAGGCCATTCAGACCAGCGTGCCCCGAGGCCACCGCGTGCTCGTAGGGTCGTTCCGGGAGCGCGTCAACGCCGAGGAGGCCGCCGCCATGTTCACCGCCGCGGGGTTTGCGCCGTCGGTGGAGGATGTGTCGCTGCCGTCCGGGCGATGGTACCGCGTGACGTTGGGCTCGTTTGAGGAGAGGAACGACGCCGAAGCGTTGCGCGAGCGTGCCCGGCCGCACGTCGCCGACGAACCGGTCATTCTGCCGCCTGCTGGCCCCTGAGCCGCTGTACCTCCACCAGGGCGGCGCGCGCCTCGCCGAACGTCGGGTCCACCTTCAAGGCCGCGCTGAACGCCTCACGGGCCTCGGCGTGGCGCCCCTGGCGAACGCGCGCGAGGCCCATCTCGTACCACGCTACGCGGGCGACGTACGGCTCGGGGTTGAGCGACAGCGCCCGGCCGTAGTGCTCGATCGCGTCCACCAGGTTCCCCTGCGACATGTAGAGGGCCCCAAGCGTGCTGTACCCCAGAGCGTTCGCCGGGTCGATGCGTAGCACTTCCCGTGCGGCGTCCATGGCCTCCGGTATGCGGCCTGCCTGCTGGTAAATCGCGGCCAGCGATCCCTGGATGATGACCTGATCCGGCGCCAAGTCTCCCGCGGCTGTGAACGAGGCGATGGCCGCGTCCACATCGCCGTTGCGCAGGTGCGTCTCGCCCAGGACCAGGTGGAAGTCGACGCTGTCCGGCTTCACGTTGAGGCCGCGCTCGAACTGGTGGATGGCGTCGTCGAGGCGGTTCGCGGTCCGATACACGAGCCCGAGGTTCATCAGCGCGTCCGTGTCGTCCGGGTCGCCGCGTAGTCGCTCCTTGATGTCGCGTTCCGTGGCGAGGATGCCCGCATCCACCTCGGAGATCATCAGGTCGTCGGTGTGCTGGATGTGGTAGCGGATCGTCGGATCGTCCGGGTTGAGTTGCCCGGCCTGGCGGTACAGGGACCCCGCCTCTCCGTACGCGCCGCCCGCCAGCATCGCCTGTCCCGCGATGAGCTTCTCGGTCGCCTCGAAGTACCGCGCAAGCGTGGTCTGCACATACTCCCGCTCCGCCGCCCCCGCGAAGCTGTGCAGCAGCGGGAACACCGACTCCCGGTAAGGCGCCATCGCCTGGATGTTCTCGACCTGCGTCGTCATCATCCCGCCGAGGTTCGTCCCGAAGAACTCCAAGATCGGCCGGTCGTCGGTATGGAGCGGCCCGTCGCCGACGAATCGGGCCGTCGCATCGGGCCCCATGAAGTACGAATCCAGCAGCGACCATGCGTCAAGGTCGTCCATGCCCAGGTCGGCATCGACCGCGGGGCTCTGCGCGCGCGCGATCCAGTCCCGGAAGTCGATCGTCTGCGGCTTCGCCGTTCCGGCGAGGATGAGGAAGTCCGGGGTGTACTTGTACCACACCGTCGTATTCGGGAAGACCGCGATAAACGTGCGCAGGATCGTCTTGAACTCCGCCAGCGGCACGCGATGCAGCGGCACCCACTGACTCATCACGCCATCCTCGGTGAGGGCGTCGCGGCACATCTCGTAGAAGTCCCGGCTGTATATGCTGGAGCTGCCGCTGCTCACGAGCGGGTGGATGATGCCCGTCGAGATCATGTCGTACCGGTTGCGGCTCGTGAGGATGAAGTTCCGACCGTCGTTGATGTGCAGGCGGAACAGCGGCGAGTCGAGGATGCCGTTGTTCGGCTCGGAGAAGTAGCGGCGCGCTGCTCGCGGGACGCCGGGCGAGATCTCCGCGGCGTCGATGTGCACGCCGTGCTGCGCGATGGAGTTTGACGTGCGTCCCATCCCAAACCCGACCACCAGCGCCCGTTTGGGCCTCGGGTGCAGCAGTAGCGGCACGTGCGCGATGACTCGGTGAGACGGCGCGTCCCACCGACTCTCGTTGGCCGCCTCGTTCGTGTCGACGTACAGGCGCTTCTCGCCGTCAGGATCGCGGATCACGGTGACGCTGGCGTCGGCGTTCTCCTCGTATGAGAGCACCTCGGCCTCCAGCCCGGCCCGCGTGTACTGCTCCTGGTATATGGCGCTCTTGACGAAGAATTGCGTACGTGGCACGAATGCGAACGCGCCCACGACGGCCGCCACGCCCACGGCCAGTGGCGCCCATGCCTCCCAAGGCCGGGCCTCCGACTGCGCGTGCAGCACTGCGACTCCGGCCACCACGTTCACGCCGGCGACAGCCAGTATGCCGTTGCGGATGCCCAACGTCGGCGCGATGAGGAAACCCGCCGCAAGCGACCCGAGGATCGCCCCGACCGTGTTCAGCGCGTAGACGCCGCCAAGCGTGGCCGCGATGCGGCCTGTCCGCCCCGCGGTGATGCGCGCCGTAAGAGGGAAACTGGCGCCCATGAGGAACGTCGGCAGCAGCATGAACAGCACGCAAACGAGGAATACCGTCACGCGCCCGCCAACGCCGATCGTCCGCACGACGGTGTATATCTCGCTGAACAGCGGCAAGAGCACGGCGGCCGATATGCCGATCGCTACCTGCGCGGCGCCGAGAAGCGCGGCGGGACGGCGCGCCCTCTCCACCCATCGCGAAGCGAACGCGCTCCCCGCCGCGATGCCCGTGAGGAATGCCGCGAGCATCGTCGCGAACGCGTACGTC
>NYZG01000309.1 GCA_002687025.1 Candidatus Poribacteria bacterium | reverse complement strand
TGATCGCCGCGCCGTGCCGGCAATCGCCTTGACGACGGACACGTCTGTGCTTACGGCGATCGGCAACGACTACGGCTACGATGCCATATTCAGCCGGCAGGCCGAGGCCCACGTCGACGACGGCGATGTGTTCATCGGCATCTCTACGAGCGGCGATTCGGCGAACGTGCTTCGCGCGGTCGAGGTCGCCTCCGAACGCGGCGCCACAACCATCGGCTTCACTGGTAACGATGGCGGCGAGTTGGCTCGCATCGCCGACATCGCACTGACGGTCCCATCGACCAGCACGCCCCGCATCCAGGAGGGCCACATTGCCATCGGGCATGTGCTCTGCGACCTGGCGGAGCGGGTACTCTAGTCGGACGCGGAGGCCAGGCGATGCCCGAAATCGATCTTCACGCGGTAGTCCTCGCAGGCGGGAGCGGCACACGTTTCTGGCCCCTCAGCACCCCAGAGCGGCCCAAGCAGTTCCTCGCTCTGTTCGACGACAGATCGCTCCTTCGCCACGCGGTGGATCGCCTGCTTCCGCTCATCAGGCCCGCGAACATCTGGCTCTCGACCGGCGCCAACCTGCTCGATGCGGCGCGAGCGGAACTGCCGATGCTCCCCGCCTCGCAGTATGTCGTGGAGCCCGAGGCGCGCAACACGCTGCCGTGCATCGGTCTGGCGTGTGCGCGCGTCCGCGAGGCGAACCCGGACGCCGTGGTCGCCGTCGTGTGCGCCGACCATCTTATCCGCCGTGAGGACGCGTATCGCGCGTCGCTTCAGGATGCCGCGGACTCGGCCATGAGATCCGGCGACCTGACGACATTCGGCATTCGGCCTACCCGGCCCGAAACGGGATACGGGTACATCCGCTACGCCGGGACGCCGTCTCGCGTAGGCGCCCACGATGTGTACGTAGCTGCCGAGTTTACCGAGAAACCCGACCGAGAGACTGCCGCACGATTCGTCGATTCGGGCGACTATCTCTGGAACAGCGGCATGTTCGTGTGGAGTGTGCGGGCGTTCTTCGCCGCGATGCGCGCCCACCAGCCCGCGATGCACGCGCAGCTGCAGGAGATGCGATCCGACGCCGACGCAATCGCGCGCATCTATCCGACGATGGATCGCGTCTCGGTGGACTACGGGCTGATGGAACCCGCGGACAACATCGCCGTCATTCCCGCCGACATTGGATGGGATGACGTGGGCAGCTGGGAATCGGTGTGGAGCGTCTGGGGCCGCGACTCCGACGACAACGCCGTGCGCGGCGAACACCTCGGCGCCGATACGACCAACTGCCTGATCTTCGGCGGGGACAAACCGGTGGTATCGTTGGGAGTCGACGGCCTGGTGATTGTGGATACGCCCGACGCGTTGCTGGTATGCCGTCGGGACCGGGCACAGGACCTGAGGGAGCTCGCCGAGGAGGCGCTGCGCAGGCGCTCCGACAAGGGGGACACACATGGCAACTAAGGCGCTCATCACCGGCATCAACGGCCAGGACGGCTCGTATCTTACGGAGCTCCTGCTGGAACAGGACTACGAGGTCCACGGGATCATCCGGCGCGCGAGCACGTTCAACACCGGTCGCATAAACCACCTGTACCAGGACCCGCACGAATCGGGCGCCCGGCTGTTCCTGCATTACGGTGACATCACCGACTCCACGAACCTGGGCCGGCTGCTCAACGAAATCGCGCCCGATGAGGTGTACCACCTCGCAGCGCAGAGCCATGTGCGCGTGAGCTTCGATCAGCCGGAGTACACAGGCGACACGACCGGGCTCGGCACTACTCGCATGCTGGAAGCGATCCGCGGAAGCGGCGCGAAACCTCGGTTCTATCAGGCAAGCAGCTCCGAGATGTTCGGCGCCGTTCGCGAGACGCCACAGACCGAGCTGACGCCGTTCTGCCCCCAGAGCCCCTACGGCGCCGCGAAGGTGTACGCCTACTGGATGACCGTGAACTATCGCGACGCCTACGGGTTCCACGCGTCCAACGGCATTCTCTTCAACCACGAGAGCCCCAGGCGGGACCCACGGTTCGTGACACGCAAGATCACGCGCGCCGTTGCGCACATTCGGGAGGGGCTACAGGACAAGCTGTACCTCGGGAACCTGGACTCCAAGCGGGATTGGGGCCACGCGCAGGACTACGTCCGCGCTATGTGGCTCATGGTGCAGCAGGACGAGCCGGACGACTATGTCGTCGCGACCGGCGAGACGCATTCGGTGCGGGAGTTCCTGGTCCACGCCTTCACGCACGTCGGGCTGAATTGGGAAGACTACGTCGAGATCGACCCGAGGTACCTCCGTCCTACTGATGTGAACCTGCTGCTAGGTGATGCGTCCAAGGCGCGCGAGAAGCTCGGGTGGGAGCCGGAGCTCACGTTCGCGGACCTCGTCACCGCGATGGTGGACGCGGACATTCGGCTGCTGGAGGAGCAGAAGTCCGGGATACTCGGCCCGGAGAGCCGCGCGGTGCGAGAATTCGGCTGATGGTCAGGCAGCTGCGCCCAAGGACCATTTACATCGGGACGATGGGCGTCAAGGAGTACCGCGCGACGATCTCGAAGCACGTACGACCGGACGATGTCGTACTCGAGGTCGGGTGCGAGTGGGGGACGACGACGGACCTCATCGCGCAGGTCGCGCCCGATGTCATCGGGACGGACATCAGTCCGGAATGCATCGAACGGGCGCGCGAGATGCGGCCGCATCTGCGCTTCGAGGCGATCGACGCCTTCGACATGCCGGCGCTGCTGGGCCTCGGGAAGTCGTTCAGCAAGATCTACGTCGATCTCTCGGGCTTCTCAGGATACGCCTCCCTTCTCGACCTGCTGTCGCTGCTGAACATGTACACTTACACCCTGCAGCCCGAGGCAATCGTCGTGAAGAGCCGGTCGCTGAAGACGTTCGCGCATCGCTGCATCCCGTGGCGGGGCGAGCCCGAGGCGGAGGACGCAAGATGAAAGCCGTCTGGCAGGGCGTCACGCTGGCGGAGAGCGACGCGACGCGCGTCGTCGAGAACAACCACTACTTCCCACCAGAAGCCCTACGACGCGAACATGTGCGCGAGAGCAAGACGCAGACGATCTGTGGGTGGAAGGGAGTCGCGAGCTGCTACGACGTGGTAGTGGCCGACGATGTGAATGAGGACGCGGCGTGGTATTACCCTCGGACGAAGGAGGCCGCGCGCGAAATCGAAGGGTACGTTGCCTTCTGGCGCGGCGTTGAGATCGTCGAGTAGCGCGCGTGCAGACGAGGAGACATCGACGTGGACGCTGACGTTGCGGACAAGCTCTCCGGCGAGCGTGTCCTCCTTACCGGCGGAGCCGGGTTCCTTGGGTCGGCCATCCGGCGCCGGCTTGAGGGGCGCGTGGACGAGATCTGCGTGCCGCGCAGCCGGGAATACGACCTCAGAACGGAATCCGCTGTCGACCGCGTCTATCGCGACTTCCGCCCCACCCTCGTGATCCACGCCGCGGCGGTCGTGGGGGGCATCGGATATAACCGAGATGCCCCGGCGGCGATCTTCGACGACAACGCACGGATGAACCTGTTTCTGCTCGCCAAGGCGCGACAGCATGGCGCGCGGAAGTTCGTCGGGATCGGCACGATATGCTCGTACCCGAAGACGCCGCCATCGATCCCCTTCCGCGAGGAAGAGCTGTGGGACGGTTACCCCGAAGAGACGAATGCACCCTACGGGTTCGCCAAGAAGCTGCTCCTGGTGCAGGGCCAGGCGTACGCACAGCAGTACGGATACAACGCCACGCACCTGCTCGTCGTGAACCTGTACGGGCCGGGCGACAATTTCGACGAGGCGAGCTCGCATGTCATCCCGGCCCTCGTACGGCGGTTCATGGAGGCCCGTGACGAAGGACGTGATGAGGTCGTGTGCTGGGGCGACGGCACGCCGACCCGCGAGTTCCTGTTCGTAGAGGACGGCGCGCGAGGCATCGTGCGCGCCGCGGCGCTGTACGACTCGCCCGCTCCGGTCAACGTGGGGTCCGGCTTCGAGATATCCACGCGGCGCCTCGCGGAGACCATCGCCGAGCTCGTGGGGTACGAGGGGCGGATCGGGTGGGACACGACACGGCCAAATGGCCAGCCGCGTCGTCTCCTCGACACCAACCTGGCGCACCGTGAGTTTGGCTTCCGCGCCGAAACGCCGTTTCGCGACGGGCTTTGCCGGACGATCGAGTGGTACGCGAAGACGCGCGAATGACGCCCATCAGGTTCGGAACCGACGGCTGGCGAGGCATCATCGCCGACGACTTCACGCGCGAAAACGTCGGCCGCGTTGCCCGCGCGGTTGCGTGCGCGCTGCACGCCCTTGGGACGGCCGGCCTCGGCGTGGCCGTGGGGTACGACCGGCGCTTCCTGAGCGACCGTATGGGCTGTCATGTGGCGGAAACCATGGCTGCCGCGGGCGTGCCGGTGACACTGGCGTCCTCCGCTGTCACCACGCCCGCGGTGTCGGTGTGCGTCGTTGACGGCGGCTACGCAGCCGGCGTCATGGTCACGGCCAGCCACAACCCTTCCGAGTACAACGGCATCAAGATCAAGTCGGCCGTCGGGGGATCGGCCTCCGAGGAGTATGTAGCGCGTATCGCCGCCTGCGTGGATCAGCCGACGCCCCAGCGACCGGCCGCCGCGGTCGAACAAGCCGACGTTGCCGGCGCGTACACTGAGCGCATTCTCGCCCTGCACGCTGGCGAGTCGCCCGCCCGGCCGCTGCGTGTAGTCGTGGATAGCATGCACGGGTCGGCGAGCGGCGTCGGTGGATCGGTTCTGCGGCAAATGGGGCACGATGTCGTGGAGATGCGCACTTCCGCGAACCCGTCCTTCGGCGGCGTGTTCCCCGAGCCCATCCCCCCGCACATCGCCATGCTGCAGCGCTCCGTCGTCGCCGAGGGAGCAGATCTCGGCGTGGCGTTGGACGGAGACGGCGATCGCATCGGGGCCGTGACGGCCGACGGGGAGTTCTTCAGCCCGCACCGGATCCTCTGCGTGATGGCGCTGTCATCGTTGCGGAGCGGGGCATCTGGGCGAGTCGTCAAGACCGTCTCGACAACCGGGATGCTGGACCGCATCGGCGAACGGTTCGGCGCCGGCGTCACGACCACGCCGATCGGCTTCAAGCACGTGGCGCGCGAGATCGCCAGGGGAGACGTGCTTGTGGGCGGCGAGGAGAGCGGCGGCCTTTGGGCGCCCGGTTACATCCCCGAGCGGGATGGCATCCGTATCGCGGTCATCCTTGCGGGCATCGTCTCGGGATTGGAGCGCCCGCTGCATGAGGAGTGGGCCGCGGCCGCCCGGGAATTCGGGGCTTGGGAATACCTGCGGCGAGACCTCACAGTACCGGTGGACGCCCGGCCGCGCATCGAAGCTGCCGCGCGGGCCGTCGCGACGGTCGGAGACACGCCCGTGACCCGCGTTGACACTACCGACGGCGTGAAGCTCGTGCGCGACGACGGGTACTGGCTCATGTTCCGATTCTCCGGCACCGAACCCCTGCTGCGACTCTATGCAGAGGCGCCGTCGGCCGCGATGTGTGCCGGACTGTTGGACGACGCAGAGGAACTGGTAAGGTCCGCGCAGCGCTGACACGCTCGCGGGCGCCGTCGAAGGTGGCGCCGGCAGGCGGGGCCGCATCGCCATCCTCGCGCACGAGTGGACGAGGCGAGACGGCTCAGCGCACGGGTGGTCGCCGCGGCCGCATCTGCCATCAGCGACCGACGAGAGGCCCCGGGGCACACTGCATCGGCCCAGCCTGTACCGGCTAGCGAATGATGTCGAACGTGCCGGTGGTCTCGTCGTAAGCCACGAGCATGACCTCCTCGCCCGCCTCGGGATCGGCGGCGCTGTCGGCGTGGCGACACGCTACCGTGATGGCGTTCCCGGAAGGCGTCGTGACGCGGGCGCGGCCGTGTGCGTCGTCGACCCGGTCGCTTACGACGGTGGCCGTTAGGCCAACCAGACCCGCCAGCGAGTCAGGGGTCTCCTGCGCCGGCAGAATGCGCCGCGCCACGGCCGTGCCCAATACACCCGTGGCCCAAGCGATGGCGCCGGACGCCGCGGCCCCCAGTAAGGCCCCCGGTAGGGCTTGCAGGGACGGGTACGCGCGCGTGAACACGAGCCCGGAGATCGACCAGCCAGCGACGAGGAAAGCGGCCGTGATGCCCGCGGCCTGCGAGTCCGGGAAGAGGAAACGGCGCGCGGCGCGCAACCTGCCACGGCCGTGCGCCGTGTCCAACGCGGCCGACACGTCGACATCGACGCCAGCGGCGCGGAGCAGGCCCGCAAGCGCCACCAGGGCGACGGGCGCGAGGTAGATGAAGTTGTGCCACGCAAACACGGGCCCGCCTCGCGTGTAGCGTGCGGCGCGATCACACGATATCGAGCATGCGGTTCAGGGCTATGATCGCCCACTCGGCGATGTCGTCGGCCACCTTGATCTCGTTGACTACGCTGCCCTTGACCAGATTCTCCATCACCCACGCCAGGTGCGGCCGGTCGATGCGGTTCATCGTCGTGCAGAGGCACATGTTTGGGTCCACGCTGACGATGAACTTGTCTGGGTGTTCCTTGGCGAGCCGGTTCACCAGATGTAGCTCCGTGCCGATTGCCCACTGGCTGCCCGGTTGCGCCTCCTCGATAGTCTTGACGATGAAGCCGGTCGAGCCCGACAGGTCCGCCTGCTCCACGACCTCGTGCTTGCACTCCGGGTGGACGAGCACCTGGATGTCCGCGAATACCTCGCGGAGACGCTGCACGTGCTTGGCGTTGAAGAGCTGATGGACCGGGCAGTTGCCCTTCCAGAGCACAATGCGTGAGTCCTCGATAGCCTCGGGCGTGTTCCCGCCGTTCGGCTTGTCGGGGTCCCACAGGATCATGGAGCCCAGCGGGACGCCCATCTCCCATCCGACGTTGCGACCGAGGTGCTCGTCCGGGAAAAACAGAACCCGTCGCTTCTGGTCGAACGACCACTCGAGTATGGCGCGGGCGTTGGCGGAAGTGCAGACGGCGCCCTGGTTGCGGCCGACGAACGCCTTGAGGTCCGCCGCGGAGTTCATGTACGTGATCGGAACGACGGTCTCGCCGACGACGCTCATCAGATCGGCCCAGCACTCCTCAACGGCGTCGATGTCGGCCATGTCCGCCATGTGGCAGCCTGCCTTGAGGTCCGGCAGCGAGACGCGCTGGTGGGGGCCGCTCAGGATGTCGGCGCTCTCCGCCATGAAGTGGACGCCGCAGAAGACGATGTAGTCGGCTTCCGTCTGGGCCGCGGCCATCTGCGAGAGCTTGAACGAATCGCCGCGGTAGTCGGCGAACTTGATGACGTCGTCGTGCTGGTAGTGGTGGCCCAGGACCACGAGTCGGTCCCCTAGGGCATCCTTGGCGGCGGATATGCGGGCGTCGAGCTCGTCCGCCCGCATTCGGTAGTACTTCTCGTCGATCGGGACGAAATACATCGGTGGCTCCTCACTTAGAGACTATCTCAATCCGCGTTTTCGCTCTTGAGTCGATGCCATATGCGGGTCCAGATGAGGACGCAGGCGAACTTCAC